>CAMTON010000029.1 GCA_947074105.1 uncultured Bacteroidales bacterium | reverse complement strand
ATACAACTTCACCATTAGTAGGGTGCTCGTAACCAAAACTTTTCCCATGGAAAACGGTTCCGTTATCGAGAATTAAAGAAACAGGTCTGTCCTTTTGCATTGATATATGTATTGTAGTAATTTGATACTTTCTTATTACAAAAAAAGCTGCATCCCTTTTTGCGGTTAGCGGCTTTCAACAATTTGAGGTATAACAAGCTGTTTTTTACCTCATTTTGCAATTGGTTCCTGTTAGAAAACCGTGCAAAAGTAACTAAAAAATCGGGTTCTCTAAAATTTATTATGCTTTTTACAGAAATAATTTTGAAAATGAATATTTATAAGGTTATTAAACGAAAATCGGTAGATAAATTGCTTATCCACCGATTTTTGCATTTATATTTTCATTTTTGAACATATTTAATGCATATTCAAGCTTTTCCTGTGTCGGTTCGCTCATTACTACTTGAGAAGGATTATAAAGAGAACCAAGGCGCTTATGTTTTCCTTTGGCAATATCATGATACGGAAGAATGTTTACCCACTCCGGTTTATTGCTTAAAGAGGCTATAAATTCAGCCGACGCACGGATATTTTCCTCATCCGCATTGACGCCTTCGATAAGAGGTATCCTTATCCAGAAATTATATCCCGCATCTGAAATTTTTCTGATATTTTCAAGAATGAGTTTATTGGAAACTCCGGTAAACATCTTATGTTTTTCCTCATCCATCACTTTAAGATCGACAAGAAACAGTTCACAATTCCGGCCTATCATATCCACCGTTTCCCATTTTGCGAAAAGTGTGGTATCAACGGCACGATGTAACTCTTCATCTCCGCACTCCTGAAGCATCTCGTTAAGAAACTCAGGATAAAGCAAAGGTTCCCCGCCGCAGAAAGTGACTCCGCCTTCCGACGAGTCTATAAGGGTACATTCTTTCATTATTTCTTTCATAAGATCTTTCTTTTTCCAGATCTTACCGGACATCTCCATTGCCTTCGACGGACATATATCGGTACATTTACCGCAAACGATACATTTCTCCGTATCTGTGGCTATACCTTCCGGCTTTTTCAGAAGAGCTCCGTTATCGCACTCTCCGATACAGTATCCGCAGCCGATACATTTATTTACGGCATACATCTTTTCTCTTGAAGAACTTATTCCTTCAGGATTATGGCACCATATACAATGAAGCGGACAACCTTTAAAAAAGATCGTTATCCTTATTCCCGGTCCGTCATTGATGGAGTATCTTTTAATATCGAATATATAAGGTATCTTTTGCATCACTAAGCTAATGTGTGTACATATATAAAATACAGGGACGGAAATCTAAATTCCGTCCCTGCAATTATACATTTAATTTTTATATTATCGTTGATTACATCTCATCATTTTGAGTACGTTCAATGATTTCAGTCTGAAGATCATTATCCATATCATTGAAATAATCGCTGTATCCTGCCTGACGCACAAGAAGGTCGCGATAATCTTCCGGACACGACTGTGCTGCTTTAAGAGTCGCAGTATCTACGATATTAAACTGTACATGATGACCTCCGAGAGCAAAATAACTTCTTATCAGTTTTCCCAGTTTGGAAAGATCTTCCTCACGTTTAAGCAGACTTGGCAAAAAGCGAAGATTAAGAAGAGTACCTCCCGATTTTATCTGATCAAGTTTTCCAAGTGATTTGATCACTGCTCCAGGTCCGTGAGTATCACTTCCCTGTGACGGTGACGTACCATCGGAAATAGACTTATGAGCAAGACGTCCGTTAGGAGTCGCGCCAAGCATCTTTCCGAAATAAATATGACATGTCGTAGAAAGCATGTTAAGATGATAAGTCTCACCTTTAGTATTAGGACGTCCGTCAATAGCGTTAAACAAGTCATCATAAATACGCACGGCAAGTTCATCTGCATACTCATTATCATTGCCGAAGAAAGGAGTATTATTAACAATGAACTGGCGAAGCGGCTCATCATTTTCAAAATTTGAAGCTACCGATCCAAGAATCATATCCATTGCGAAACGTTTATCTTCAAAAACATGCTTTTTCAGTGTAAGCATGGAGTCTGTGATTGTTCCAAGACCGGTACACTGAATATATGTAGTATTATAACGGGGACCACAATCATAATAATCTCGTCCTTTTTTGATACAGTCGTCAATGACAACAGAAAGGAACGTCGCAGGAGCATATTTCGCAAACATACGGTCGATATAGTTGCTGACCATCACTTTCTGAGTCACCACATAATCAAGCTGTTTCAGGAATGCGTCATAAAGTTCCTCGAATGTCTTAAAATCACGCGGATCTCCTGTCTGAATACTTACCTGTTTCCCCGTAAGAGGATTTACACCGTTATTAAGAGTAAGTTCAAAAACCTTAGGTACATTAAGATAACCTGTAAGAACATAAGCCTCCTTACCGAAAGCACCTACTTCGATACATCCGCTGCAACCGCCTTCACGGGCATCATGGATAGATTTTCCCTGACGTACCAGTTCCTGAATATATGTATCAGGATTAAACACCGAAGGATAGCCGTGTCCCTGACGGATAAGTCTTGCCGCGGCTTTAAGGAATTTATCGGGAGTTCTCGCGCTTATATGAACAGAGTTACCCGGCTGAAGAATATGAAGATCTTCTATCACTTCAAGCATGATATAAGAAACCTCGCTTACTCCGTCACCACCGTTAACCGTAAGACCGCCGATATTTATATTTGTAAAATCATTATATGTTCCGCTCTCCTTCGCCGTCACACCGACTTTGGGAGGAGCAGTCTGATTGTTTACCTTGATCCAGAAACATGAAAGAAGTTCCTTTGCTTTATCTCTTGTCAGAGTACCCTCTTCGATTTCCTTTTCATAGAAAGGAGCAAGATGCTGATCTAAATGTCCCGGTGTCATTGCATCCCAGCCGTTAAGCTCGGTGATGATACCAAGATGAACGAACCAGTACATCTGTATCGCTTCATGGAAATTTTTAGGCGCATGCGCAGGCACGTTACGGCATACATTGGCAATCTTCAGAAGTTCACGTTTGCGCTGAATATTCTTCTCTACCTCAGCCATATTTTCGGCAAGTTCGGCATGACGCTCTGCGAAAAGTATCACCGCATCACAAGAAATATCCATTGCCGTAAGCTCTTCCTGCTTATCGGTAGCATGAGGATCATTGATGAAGTCAAGTTTTGAAAGCTCTTCGGCGATCATCTTCTTGAAATCAAGCATACCGTATTTATAGATTTTGCCGTCAAGACCTGTATGTCCCGGTGCACGCTGTTCCATAAACTCAGTGAAAACACCTGCTTCATAAAGGTCTCTCCATGACTGAGGAACATGACTGAAAATCTTTTCTCTTTGTGTCTTTCCTTTCCAGTAAGGGATCACATCCTTTTCATATATCTTTATTTCATCCGCAGAAATAGTATAGCGCTGAAGTGTTCTCGTATTAAGAACCTCAAGATCCTCTACGCTGTGGCATGTAAGTTCAGGAAAGGTCGGCACACACTTCGGTTTCGGACCGCGTTCACCTACGATAAGTTCGTCGTCACCTATATATAATGTCTTTTTCTTACATATTTCATAGAAATTCATCGCTCTCAGTACCGGCATAGGATATTTGCCGTAATTCTCCTTATAGAATTCCGTCTCAATCATTGCTCTTTCTACGCTAAGCGACGGTTCTGTTTCAACTGAAAGCTGACGTAATCTTTTTACTCTTTCATTCATTCCCCCGATACTGTCTTTACGGGGATTTCCAAAATTAGATTCGCTCTTGGCTACTCTTTCCGGTGTTGTGTTCATAACTAATGCTTTTTTCGTAAAAGTAATAATTTATAGAAACTGCAATAGCAATATGATATAAATATTTCCTTTTGCGCGGATATTTGTCGGTTAAAATTGTTTTCTTGTTTCTTTATGTTTAGATAACAGATTTCTGTGTTTAGAGTTTATTGAAACTGTATTCTTAGGTTCCGAAAATAGTAATTAATCGGATATGCAGGTTAATTATTGAAAAAGAAATATTTATAAATTATAAGGATTGAGCTTTTTGATATACAAAAACCCAATCCTTAATAATATTAACCCCTGTGTCTTTTATTTAAAACTCAACCATCACTTTTCTGCTTCTGCTTCCCGCTTTTATCATATATATACCGGGATTATCAACTGAAATATGATTACCACTGCCGACAATCCGTCCTGATATGTCATACAGATAGATATCGATATCCTTTTCGGCCGATATCAGGATATCCGCTCCGCTAACGCTTATCTTTATATTTTCTGAATCTCTGTCAACTTCCGTCACCGACACATCCACAGCAAAGCTGAAAGGGACATTCTTTTTATCTCCCCATATATGATCGGCAAGTTCAGGATAATCGACAAAAGGATTACGATTATTCTGAACGCTTTTTATACCGTCGTTTCTTGTGGTCTCTTTATCCGACACTTCGTCACTGCCATGCCATTTGAGAAATAAGCTCTTTGCATAATCAGTGAAATCTGCTTTCCCGTCTGAGTAAGAGAAACAGACGGCTCCGTCACCTTTTGTGAAATCTCTGTCTTTATATCTTGTCATCATATAGAAATATATGCGGGCTATATCTCCTTTATATTGATCTGCCGGCTCAAACACTGTACCGGAATAGCCGTTCGCCGAAGAGCTCCCGAATTTCCCTCCGTTATTAAAAGTGATATTCACCTTCGAACATTCACCATATGTATAATTGTCTCTTTTGGAGTTTGCATATGCATCAGCCGGCACTACATGCACTATGTCGGTATACATCTCTGCACTTGAGGAACCTCCCCACCAGCTTTTGGGTAGGGTATGTTCTCTGTTATAGTTGTCACATTGCTTACCCGCACTCTCTCCGGAAGCCTGATCTGTCGGGACATCCCAGACGCATGACGAATAAATATCCCACACTTCATATTCGAAGTCTGTTTTTTCATAAGCTTCCCATAAGCCGGAATAGCTCAGTCTGACAGCTTCTGATGATATTATATTATATAACTCTGTGCGAAGTTCGTCTCCGCTTTTTCCTTCTATTGTCTTATAATATTCATTAACGTTTTCCGCATGGATGTTGCTTAGAAACAGTAGATTAAATAAGATAAAAGAAAGTCCCGGGTGTAAATCTCTTTTCATAAATAATGGTTATTAGAAGTCTATATATAAAAATAAATAATAGCAACATTTTGTTTGCTTCAGAGTTAATAAATATTTCATTTACACCTTTTTTTATTGCCAACTGTCACTAATTGTTTTTTAGTGTAATACTTTATTTATTATCATTTTTATCACTGCTTTTATTCTTATATTTGCTAAATACAAAGAGGAGTAATAGATAGATGGAAAACTATATAGTTTCAGCACGTAAATACCGTCCCGCGACATTTCAGACCCTTGTCGGTCAAAGCAACCTTGCTCAGACACTTAAAAACGCGATAAATTCCAATAAACTGGCTCATGCTTACCTGTTCTGCGGTCCGCGCGGAGTAGGAAAGACCTCTTGTGCCCGAATTTTCGCAAAGACAATCAACTGTTTCAATCCCGGTAAAGACGGTGAAGCGTGTAATCAGTGTGAATCATGTATATCGTTTAACGAACAGCGCTCTTATAACATTCATGAACTTGATGCCGCATCCAACAATGGTGTCGACAATATCAAGGATCTGATATCTCAGGTTATGATTCCGCCTCAGGTGGGAAAATATAAGATATTCATCATCGATGAGGTCCATATGCTTTCCACTGCCGCTTTCAATGCTTTTCTTAAAACACTGGAAGAGCCGCCGCGACATGTGGTATTCATTCTGGCTACTACTGAGAAGCATAAGATTCTGCCTACTATTCTTTCAAGATGTCAGATTTATGACTTCAACCGTATAACTATTGCCCATATTGTCGATCATCTTGCTTATGTTGCCAATAGTGAAAACGTACAGTTTGAAACGGCAGCTCTGAACATTATAGCTCAGAAAGCTGACGGAGGTATGCGTGACGCTCTTTCTATATTCGATCAGGTGGTGAGTTTCACTGGCGGAAATCTTACCTATAAATCGGTTATTGAGAATCTTAACGTACTCGATTACGAATTTTACTTCCGTATAACCGACGCTCTTGTAAACTGCGACGTAACATCTTCTCTTCTTGTCCTTAATGAGATTATCTCAAAAGGTTTCGATGCACAGCATTTTATAAACGGACTTAGCTCGCATCTTCGTAATGTGATGGTCTGTAAAGATGAAGCTACACTTTCTCTTGTTGAGGGAGGAGCGGATCTTGCATCAAGATACTCAGAGCAGGCAAAAAAATGCGGAGAGAAATTCCTTTACCGTGCTCTTGAATTAAGCAATGACTGCGACCTTAACTATAAGGCAAGCCGAAATAAGCGATTGCTGACAGAGATAGCTCTTATAAAGATAGCTCAGATCAACGCACAGCAACCCGTGCTGCCTCAGCCACAGGGTATGATGAGGCAGGCTCCGGCAAATGCCGCTCCGCAGCCACAGCAGCCGGTGCAAAACAATATGGTGACAGATCCGCGTGGAGCATACAATGCTCAGATGCCGAATCAGAATCCTCCGGTACAGGGTCAGCCACAAAACGGAATGCCAAACAGGACGCAGCCTGCACAGCAACCTGTAAATAACGGTGCTCAGAGAACTAATCCGGTTCAGAATCCGGCAACTCAACAACATTCTCAACCTGGAAGACCTGATATTTCAGCACAACCGCGAAAAAGAGTCGCTATGCCGGATATCTCGATAGACCTGGCACCGAAAAAAGCTGCCGAGACGGTAAGGCAAGAACAGACGATGGCACAGATGAATAATCCTGTATCACCTGAAAACCTGATAGGTTACTGGAGAGAATATACAAAAAAGATACCGACAAAGACGATTCTTGTAAATACTATGAAGAGTTGTCTGCCTCAGCTTTTTAATGGGACTGAAGTTCATGTATGGGTGGAAAATCCGACTCAGGTAGGCGATCTTAATGAAGAGACAGGATCATTAATGCCATATCTGAGAGAGGCCCTTTCAAACAGTTTTCTCCGACTTTTCGTACACGAGAAAGAGAAAGGCGAAAACCGTAAATTTCTTACTCCTAAAGAGATCTATAAAGAGATGGTTGCCGAAAATCAGGATCTTCTTTATCTTAAAGATACATTCAACCTTGAAATGGCTTAATGCTATATTCTTAACAGAGCTAAAAAATATATCTTATAACAAAGCATATATAAATGAAAAAATAAAGCGAAACCTGCAGTGAGGAATTACCTCAGCAGATTTCGCTTTATTTTTTTATGATTTCCTTATATGATCTTATGCCATCGCTCAGTTACGATATGACAACCCGTACAGTGGTAATATGACAACCGTACGGTGGCAATATGACAACTGTACAGTGATAATATGACAACTGTACACTTGCCGTAAAAAACAATAAGGTTAGATAAAAAGGAATATTTTATTTAACTTTGATTTGTTATTGTGTTAAAAGATAGTACCTTACCCAAGGTCGTTTTTGCAGAAGTAAAGAGGAAGAAGATCTTTTATCGATTCAATGATATAGACTTTATCTTTACCACAAAGAATCATCTCAATGGGGTATTTTCCGCGATCTTCTGTTTCTAGAATAACCTGTCGGCATGCTCCGCATGGAGCAGTGACCTGCTCGATAAAATCACCGTTTGTTCTTGCGGCAATGGCAAGCTTCAAAACTGAAGCATCAGGATATTTACTGTTTGCATAAAACAGTGTCACTCTTTCGGCGCAAAGACCGGAAGGATATGCGGCATTCTCCTGATTGTTGCCTGAAATTATTTCTCCGTTGTCAAGAAGCGCGGCAGAACCGACAAAAAAACCTGAATAAGGAGCATAAGCGCGAAAAGTTGCATCTTTTGCAAGGTCAGTTAACTTTTTTTGTTCCGGAGAAAGTTCGTCATAAGAGCAAACTTTTATCTTTGTGGTTATATTTAACTCTTCCATAATAATTTTATAAGTTCGTATGAAAACAAAGATATGAATAATTTATATTAACGATTGTGAGATGTAGTTATTTGAAATTAATAATCAATATAAACTGTCGGCAGTGATGCCGGCTTAAAATTTTAGTAATATTCTGAATACAAAATCAATACATTCATTATGCTAAGAAAACAACTATTCCTGTTAACACTATTTTTATTATTAAACCTATCTAATGCTTTTTCTCAAAACAAGAATCCGGACTATGTAAGGTATATAAAACAATATGCTCCGGTGGCTCAGCAACAGCAAAAAAAGTACGGAATTCCGGCAAGTATAAAGCTTGCTCAGGGAATACTGGAATCGCAGGCAGGTAACGGGCGTCTTGCAAGAGAGGCTAACAATCATTTTGGGATAAAATGTACAAACTGGGACGGAAAGAAGATATATCATGATGATGATAAGAAAAATGAATGTTTCCGCCGCTATTCTTCGGTATTGGATTCTTATACCGATCATTCGCTGTTTCTCGCAAAAAGAGAGCGTTATGCTTCACTTTTCACTCTTAAAACAACAGATTATAAGAGTTGGGCGCGAGGTTTGAGAAAGTGTGGCTATGCTACAGATCCTAAATATGCTGATAAGCTGATCAAACTGATAGAAGAGTATGACCTTCATAAATATGATAAAGTTAATGTTTCATTTTCACGAAGTGAGAACAAAGACATCTCTTTTCCGACATGGTATAAGACTCATCAGGTCTATAAAACTGATGGATTGTATTATGTAGTAGCACAAAACAATGCAACTTATGAACTGTTGGCCGAGGAATTTGGAATTTCAGAAAAAAAACTAAAACGTTTTAATGAAATACCGAAAAATATGGACTTGCAGAAGGGTGATATCGTATATCTTCAGGAAAAAAATAAAAAGGTTGGTAGAAATGCAACTGTAAAAAAACATACAGTGAAAGCCGGAGATACTATGCATTCCATATCTCAGAAATATGGAATTCAGCTGCCATATCTATATGCATTGAATCGTAAGAATACTGATTATCGTCCTGAAAAAGGAGATGTCTTAAGGTTAAGATAGAGTGCGGTCTGTTGATTTAAAGTTGTTTAGGTAAAAAATTATATAAAAAAAGGATTGCAAAACTGTCTATAAGTTGTTTTTTTTTAAAAGCTACCGATAATTGGATTATTCTTTTAACTTTGTTCACTGAACTAATATTAAAAACCAATAATAATGAACTCTAATAAACCTTATGCTGTCGGGATTGATATCGGCGGTACGAATACTGTCATTGGAATTGTTGATGCCAGAGGAACAATCGTTGCTCAGGATTCCATGAAGACGCAACAGTACACAGAAATTTATGACTATGTTAGTGAGCTTGTATCGAAACTTAATGTACTTATCGACAATGTAGGAGGTAAAGATCATATCAAAGGTATCGGAATCGGTGCTCCTAACGGAAATTATTATACAGGAAATATTGAATTAGCTCCTAATCTTCCCTGGAAAGGTATCGTGCCATTGGCAAAACTTATCACAGAGCGTATAGGAATTCCGGTAAATATTACAAATGATGCTAATGCGGCAGCTATCGGTGAGATGACTTACGGCGCTGCAAAAGGGATGAAAAACTTCATTATGATCACTCTTGGTACGGGTGTAGGTAGTGGAATCGTGATTGACGGAAACGTGGTTTACGGAAATGACGGTTTCGCGGGAGAACTTGGCCATGTGATTATGAGACGTGAGAACGGACGTCTATGTGGATGCGGAAGAAAAGGATGTCTTGAGACTTATGCTTCGGCAACAGGTGTTGCACGTACTGCAAGAGAGTTTCTTGAAACACGCACAGAAGATTCATTACTTAGAAAGCTGAATCCTGTATCTATTACTTCTAAAGATGTGTTTGACGCAGCTATGCAGGGTGACAAACTAGCTCTTGAAGTGTTTGATTTTACAGGTACTATGCTTGGTGAAGCTTTCGCTGATTTCGTATCTTTCTCTGCTCCTGAAGCGATTATCCTTTTCGGAGGTCTTACTAAAGCTGGTGATCTTATCATGACCCCTATCGTTAAGGCACTTGATGAGAATCTTCTTAAAATATGGAAAGGTAAAATCAAAGTTATCTTCTCTGAACTTAAAGAAAGTGATGCTGCCGTACTTGGAGCAAGCGCACTTGGCTGGGAAGTAAAATAAAAAAATATAATATATAATATTCAATATCCTGAAGAAATCGTTAAAGACGGTTTTTTCAGGATATTTTTTTTCTCCCAAAAAGTTAAAATTAACAAATTGTATTATCTTTGCTAACAAAATATAATTTCGTAAGTTGTTGTTACTTTGAAATTTATAATGCAATTATATATCTTTGCACCATCAAAATGCGGACAAAAGCCTCCGCTAAGACAATTTTTTTAGGTTTTTGACAAGGACAAATTTTTATTATTGCTTAGTGTGTTGTTGAGGTTAGACTTGAAATTTTATGCTTATAAACAGATAAAAGCAGGTTCATTACATTCACGAAAACTTTTTCTAAAAATAAGGGATACAAAATCGAAGAATTATACTCTTCTTAATTAAATAATATATGTTAGACGAGATTATCTGGAAATCCGTAAAATCCGGAGATTCTGATGCTTTCCGTGATATTTATAATAAATACTCCGATGAGATGTTCAGGTATGGGTTTAAGCTTAGCGGAAGCACGGAAATTGTGGAAGACGCAATCCAAAATGTCTTTATTAATATTTACCGTTTAAGAAACAATCTTTCTCAGCCTTCTTCATTAAAGGCCTATCTTCTTGGTGCACTGAAGAATGAGATTCTTATGAACTGTAAGCAGAGTCAGAAAAGATCTGAAATTACAGAAGATTGCGACATTTCCGAAATGGCAGGCAGATATGATTTCAATCTTGATCTTGACCCGGAATCATTGATTATTGCTTCTGAAAATCATCAGATCAAACTGGATCTTCTTCAGAGTGCGATAAACAGATTGCCGGAAAGACAGAAAGAGGCAGTATATCTAAGATATTATAACAATCTGTCGGGACAGGAGATTGCGGAGATCATGAATATTAATCATCAGAGTGTGAGATCGACTCTAGCAAAGGCGCTTAATAACTTACGTGAAGAACTGGGAGTATCCGAAGAAATATTAATAAGTATGCTTATCTATTTTTTCACCTTATAACTTAACTTATGCAGATTAATAATGACTATCTGAATATTGAAGCCATACTTAAGGATGTAAAATTTAAGGAGGAAAAGTTTCTTCGCAAAGAGGAAATTTGTCAGTCGATATTAGATTATATAGAAAACGATAAAAGAAAAAGGTTGCGCGCTCGCCACTTCATAATGAGAAGTCTGGCTACGGCAGCCGTTGCCATAGTAGTATTCGTGACCGGAGCATATTGGGCAATGAATACAACTGTCACTTCAGGACAGGATGTTATGGCAATAGTTCTTCCCGACAACTCTGATGTAGTGATGCAGCCACAGACATCTATCAAATATAATCGTCTTGCATGGGTCTTCAAACGAGATCTTTCGCTTGAAGGTTGTGCGGAATTCTCGGTTACTCACGGAAGTACGTTTACCGTTAATACGGCACTCGGAGATATCTCCGTTCTTGGAACCCGCTTTATGGTTGATGTGACAAGCGATGAACTTGTTGTTGAATGTTACGAAGGTTCGGTATCTGTCAAAACAAAAGCAGGTAAGAAAGTACTTACAAAGGATCAGAAGCTTCATTTCGATGGTGAAGAAACGACTCCGGGAGTAGTATGGCCAGAGTTCATAGAGTTTGAAAACGAATCGCTGCCTGTAGTACTGTCGAAGATCGAGGAGATCTATGATGTGGTATTTGCCGATAAGAATTCATTCGCCAATATAGAATATTCCGGTTTTATAGTGACCGGAGATATGGAGGAGACTCTTGATCTGCTTAGCATAACCTGCGATATAGATTTTAATGTAAATGGTAACCAAATCAGTATTATCGTTCCATGAAAGTAATGAGTAAAAGAAAACCGGTTATCATGGCATGTCTGTGTATGGCAGGAATATGCGGAAACGGTATGAATATGTTCGGTCAGGATAACGGAGAAAAAAATCTGACCGAACTGTTGAAAGAGCTGGGACAGAAACATGGAGTAAAATTTACGTTCAGTCCCACTCTTACAAATAAGTTGTATCCTAAGAATCAGGATTTATCGCAGGATATTGATACGTCTCTTTCCGGAATCCTGTCGGAGACCGATCTTAGTTATAAGAAGGTGAGACGTTTCTATTGTATATATGTATCAAAACGAGATTCTGCTTATCAGCCTCCTGTGGTAGAGATTCCGGAGATCGTTCCGGAGATTGTGGAAGAAAGGGATTCGATGATGCCGATGAAGTTTATCTCTCTTAGTGCTCCTTCCGCGCTGTCTGTTTCGAAATGTGAGGTGGTTTATTCGAAGAGTGAAATCGAAGAATATGTGGCGGAAGAAAAAGAGGAACAACAAGAATATCCTTCTTTTGCTATAAAGACCAATCTTATTTATGATGCTTCATCTACTATTAACCTTGGTGTTGAGATAGCTCTGGCGAAGAAATTGACTCTGGATATTTCGGGAAATTATAATCCGTGGGATTTCGGAAGCGGGAAAAGTATAAAACACTGGATGGTACAGCCTGAACTTAGATGGTGGACTAAAGAGCGATTCCGTGGCAGTTTTATCGGAGTTCACGGTCATGTAGGCCGTTTTGACGGTGGAGGAATGTTTCCCTGGGATTTTGGAACCGGAAAACTGCTTGGTCTGATAAGTAAGGATGCTGTCATTAATAATACGTTTAAAGGTTCCCTTAAAGGAGGAGGTATCACTTACGGTTATTCCTGGAGACTTGGATCTCACTGGGCAATTGAGCCGTCGATAGGTATTGGGTATGCAAAGGTTAAAGTGGATGATTATTACGGAATCGGAAGCGATGTATCCAGAGGTTCTTTCAACAGAAATTATTACGGTATTACCAAAGCAGGACTTTCGATAGTTTATATATTGAAATAATATTATTCTTTGAAAACGGAATAATAATTATTTTCTATGTTGATTCTGAGGTATGAGTTTCTTATATCAGCATTTTTTTCATAAAGAATAATAGGCTTAAGATGAGCTTAATCTTTCTCAAATAAATATATCTTAAAAGAGATGATCGGAGAATATTCCGTTCATCTCTTTTTTTGTATAAAAAATATATTTTTATTTTTTGTGTTAACATATTGTATTTGAGTTTCTTATTTTTCGATGGTGAATTTATTTAATAAAAAAATGAAAAAACTTTCAGAATGAAGGATACATTTTCTGCATATCATACTCTTTATATATGAAAGCGTTTTTTTCAGGGTATGAGAAAAAAAGTTTCAAAACGGAGGATACATTTTTAATGATCTGTATTCTCTGTATATGAAGGGATATTTTTCGTCCCTTGAAAAAAATGAAAAAAAGTTTCAGAAAGGAGGATACATTTTCGGGAAATCATAATCTCTGTATTTGAAAGGGTTCTTTGGCTTGGTGGAAATATTAAAAGGCTTGAGAAAAGAGGATACATATTTAATGATATCCATTCAGTAAAAAAGAGAAGCTTAATTAGAAAATTAATAAACAGAAAATAAAAAATGAAGAAGTTTTTAGCAGAAGCACTGGGAACGATGGTGCTGGTTTTAATGGGGTGTGGAAGTGCAATATTTTTTGGCTGTACTGCCGGTACTGCGCAGGTTCTTGCCGTAGCATTTGCATTCGGTCTTTCAGTTATCGGAATGGCTTATTGTATAGGAGGAATATCAGGATGTCATATTAATCCTGCAATTACACTTGGTGTATGGCTTTCTAAAAGAATGCCGGGGAAAGAAGCATTAGGTTATATGGTAGCTCAGTTTATCGGAGCATTGGTAGGTTCGTCAATAATTTATCTTTTGACGTCAACAGGAAGCTACGGTCCGTCAACAGCTACGGGAGCAAACAGTTTTGCACCGGGTCAGATAGGACAGGCGTTTATCGCAGAGGTAGTTTTTACTTTTATTTTTGTTTTAGTTGTTCTTGGGTCAACCGATTCTAAAAAAGGAGCAGGAAATCTTGCTGGTCTTGCTATAGGATTGACTCTGGTTTTGGTTCATATAGTTTGTATTCCGATTACAGGAACATCGGTAAATCCGGCTCGTAGTTTTGGACCGGCGATTTTCCAGGGAGGGGAAGCATTGTCTCAATTATGGTTGTTTGTTGTTGCTCCGATGGCTGGTGCCATTTTATCTGCAGGAGTATGGAAAATTCTTTCATCAGATAATGATCAAAAAGCATAAGTTTTTCTGATATCAGATAATGATGAAAGATCAATAAGGATTTCTGAAAAATATGATATTAGTTGTTTTCTTTTTAATGAAACATTATTAATAGATTATTTACTGATAGAAAACGTATTATCGGAAAACCGGAAATCTTGCGGATTATTTATTAAGATTTTTATCTCTATTGAAATTATATTATCACATCTAGTCATTTTATAAGTAGTGCCAGAAATTTAGAGGTTGTGTTATTGTTATTAACTGGCAAAAAGGAATAGCCTGTTTTCGTGAACTTTTTATTAATTGCATAAGTAAGAGTTATAAAGACAGAGATGGTAAAATATACAATATTATAGTTTAGGTTATTATTATAAATATATATTACTTAAGAATGTGCATATTATGTCTTTTAAGGCATAGTCTGCTATTCAAAAAGAAAGGTTAAAGAAGAAGAAGATATTTAGGTTTATTATTTATATATATCATCATTTCAGAATAAACGGATTATGCTCTTTGAAGCAAAATCTGTTTTTCAGAAATAATGATTAAAGGAAATATCTGGGTTTATTTTTACATATATACATCATTCCGGAAATAGCAGATTATGACTATTGACTATGATCTGTTATTCCAAAAGAATGATTTAAAGAAAATATTTAGAGTTATTATTACATACATATCATTTCAGAATAAGCAGATTGTGCCCTTTGTGGCACGGTCTGTTTTTCAAAAAAGAATGATAAAAGGAAATTTAATTACAGAAATAATTCAAGCGAGAATATAATTATATCACCAAACCACTAATGAGAGTTGGTTATCGGGAACGTTATAAATCGGAAAATGTGGAATTAACCACCAACCATCAATTTCATATTGATGATTTATTAATGAGTATTTCTTCAGATAATCAATGTGAAGCCATGTCGCAAGGGACACCACCCCTTAAGACATGGCTTCTTCTTTTGTTCATTTTTAGAATAGTAAATTATCAAATATTAATACCCGGAACACTTTTATTGTTAAAATGCAATAATAAGATTTAACTTTCCCCTTCTTGCTTAGTCTATAAAATCAGACGAATGAAAAAAATGAAATAAAAGAATGATGAAAAGATTACTTCTTTTTCTTTGCCTGATTTGTATTATTGCTCCTGTTACCATATTGGCAGATAATATAAAGATTACAGGGCGGATAGTAGATGAGAAATCCGGGGAGCCTATGGGGCAGGCTACAGTTGTTGCAAGAATGCTTCCGGATAGTGTGATGCTTAAAGGTACCGTTACTTCAGAGAACGGAAATTTTGAGTTATCTGTAAAGCAGGTCAGTGAGATATTACTTAATGTTTCATTCCTTGGATATTCCAATTATATTGAAGTAATAAAGCCAAAAGACAATTCTCCGGTTAATCTCGGAACTCTTAAGATGAAGGAGGCGGAGAAAATGCTTAAGGAAACTATCGTTAAAGGACAGGTTCCTCCGGTTGTCGTAAAGGAAGATACTATTGAATATAATGTAGATTCTTATAAGATGCAGCCTAATTCTGTAGTTGAAGATATGCTTAAGAAGCTTCCCGGAGTTGATGTCGACAGTGAGGGAAAGATTACGGCTAACGGAAAAGAAGTAAAGAAAGTCTTTGTTGACGGAAAAGAATTCTTCAGCAGTGACCCTACTGTAGCGACAAAGAATCTTAATACCGACATTATCGATAAACTTCAGATCATAGATAAGAAATCCGATCTTGCCCAACTTACGGGAGTTGATGACGGCGATGATGAAACTGTCATTAATCTTACCATAAAGAAAGGAATGAAAAACGGATGGTTCGGTAATGTGCTTGGTGCTTACGGTTATGCGGATGAGAATCCTCACAGATATGAAGGGTCAGCAATGGTTAACCGATTTGAAGACAACAATCAGTATTCTATTCTCGGAGGAATAAATAATATCAATAAACAGACATTTTCAGACAGGGGAGGAGGCATTTTCTCCGGTTCCAATATGCGGGGAGGCCGTAACAGCGGTGGTGCGGGAAGCGGTATTTCCACAGCCGGCAGCGGAGGTCTTAATATCAATGTAGGAAAAAGTGATGATTTCAGAATAGGAGGGAATATCCTTTTCTCCGGAAAAGAGCAGGATGAAGATCAGGAAACATACAGAGAGAATATTCTTGAAGAAGGTTCGACTTTTTATAATTCAAGCACAATAGGATATAATAAAAGCCGTAATGCTTCAGCAGATCTTAAAATGGAATGGAAAATAGATTCGCTTACTAAATTCGAACTTCAACCTTCCGTAGGATACAACAGAACACATACTATTGAAACTTCCGAATTCCTTACAACGGATGAGAAAGTCGACAGTGCAGACTGGGTCTTCTATGAAGGAGCCTTTGTAAATAAAGGTACCAATTTCAGAGATATGACAATGGAAGGGGGTAATTATTCAGCGAGAGCAACACTTTCAAGAGAATCTGCCTTTAAAGCCGGAAGAAAAGTATCCCTTAGCGTGGAATTTAACGGAAATATAACTGATGGTACTTCATATACCGACAATCGTGTAGACTATGAAGACTGGGGAGTAAACGGAATCGACACAACAGTGTATGTGCAGCAGAAACAACTTGAGAAAAATCACACAATGGGAGGACGCGCTTACCTAACATGGGTTGAGCCGTTCGGAAACAACCGTTTTCTTCAGCTTTCCTATAATGCAAACGCATCCCGCACCACTTCCGACCGCGATACCTATCTGTGGGATAATATCCTTGAAGCATACAGTCCGGAATTTACTGATTCTTTAAGCGATCATATCCGCAATACTTCACTTACCCATACGGCAGGTATAAGTATCCGCACGGTAAGATCTAAATACAACTATAATATCGGTGTGAATGTCGAGCCTTCGATGCAGAAGTCCGAAAATCTTCTTGATTCGACATGTTCTTACAAACAGGAAGTGATAAATTATTCTCCTTTGTTTGAATATAACTATTTATGGAGTAAGAGAAAGACGCTTCGTATCCGTTATCGCGGGCGTACTACCCAGCCATCAATCAATCAGCTGCAACCATCAAAGAATAACAGCAACCCTCTGTTTATTCAGATGGGTAATATGGATCTTAAACCGAGCTATACAAATAACCTGAGCCTGCGTTACAGTAATTTCAACAGTGAAAAGCTATCTACGGTGATGGCTTCGGTTGAAGGAGCTTATGTCCTTAACAGTATCACAAATAAAACGACATACGACAGGGAAACCGGAGTCCAGACCACTATGCCGGTAAATGTTGACGGTGTATGGAATGCTTCTGCAAGACTGATGTTTAATATTCCTATGGGTACTCATTTTCAGATTAACAGCAGCTCGAATGCATCATACAATCACAATGTCGGCTTCTTAAGAGGAAATGAGACTACAGATGCAATGAAGAATATTTCGCAGAACTATACAGCAAGAGAAAACCTTGCAATCAACTACCGTTCCGATCTTTTCGATTTAGGAGTAAGAGGAAACTGCGAATGGACAAGAGTCGATAATTCTCTTTCTTCAGCTACCGATCAGTCTACTCTTAACTATGGAGGAACTGCGACGCTTACTATTTATCTGCCGTTCAATATAGTTCTTAATACCGATTATACGTTTACTGCGCTTACCGGATATGCAGCAGCATTCGGAAGTACCGAGAATCTGTGGAACGCTAAGATTACAAAAACGATATTCAATAAAAAAGGAAGTATATATTTCAGCATGAACGATATACTTCATGACAGAAAAACAATCACACGCCGCATTACAACATCTTCAATTCAGGATGTATGGTCGAATCAGCTGACAAGTTATGCGATGATAGGATTCACTTACCGCTTCTCAAGCATGGGCAAGCGCAACAGCAGCCAGAAAATGGTAGGTCCAGACGGCCGTGAATTCGATCCTGACATGATGCCTCCGGGCGGTCGAGAATTCGGACCTCCTCCCGGAGGTGGACGTCCCGGTGGTGGCGGAATGCCTCCTGGAGGAGGCCCCGGAATGTTCTGATAAATATTAAAAAAGCAGATCTTCAATTTATAAAGAAAGATCTCCGGATAAAGACCACAAATAAATTACCACTAATAATCCCGTATTCAATTTTCATAAAAGAAAAAAGAATACGGGATTTACTTTTTTAATATCATAAGAACTAATGACTCCGGAATATATCTCTATAAGTTTTACGGATATCTTTAACCGTCATATTCAGATATCATCGGTCGTCATAACATAAAAACCTTTATCCTTTAACTCCAGGATTTTCATATTTGCACCCTGTTCGGCAATTTTTATTTCCGGAAGGATCATTTCTTTTGTTATTCCATATTTCGTCATCGTATTGACGCAGAGATAGAAATCTATACCCTTGTCTGAAAGCTCAAATATTCTGGCCTTATGCTCTTCAAGATCGGAGCTTTTCAAAAGAGACAATATTGCGGTACCCATTGCGATAATGCCTATTTTGCTTACTTCATCAGGAAAATCAAGCATTCCTGACGCATTATCAAGAACTTTGCTCCACAGATGATCATTATTGATGGAAAATAATATTTTCTCGTTTTCCATAATTAAAGGTTTTACAAATTTTTACGGATAAGAATGTTATTTCTTCTTATCCATTTTTTCGATAATCTCGGCAAGAGATTCTTTTACGTTAACATGATTTTCGCCTGCGCCTATACTTTGAATCATTGTTCCTCCGTCATCAGCTTCCTCTATCCTGAAAATACTGTGAACCTGTATCAATACTTTTTTTCCTGATACATTTGTCGCTACTATAAAATCCTGTATCATATCATGTGATTTTAAAGTATTAAAATCATTTATCATCCTTATTATCGGCTGTGTCATCAAAGTGAATCTTCACATGCGTACCATCACAAAAAGGTTTATGATGTGAATGTCCGCACCGGCACAACGCGGTTTTTCCAGTTTCCGTAGTTTCCTTACCGTCTTTATCTATAAGCTTATAAGTACCTTCCACTATAAGCGGCCCATTATGGGTAACTGTGATTTTTAATTCAGAATTTTCGTTTTCCATAAATGATAGTTATTAAGTTCACGGTAAAAACATTGACATATATATTGATGTTCATATTATGTATAAATATCCCGTTACATAATTATCATTTAATTTGTATTACGAATATCTTTTAGAATAAGCGGAAAATCAGAAGATCAGAAAAATAAAAAATAATATGGATAATTACTCAAATACGAATGTACGCCGCCAGGACAGACTCCTTGATGAGGAAAGAGCGGAAGAAATAATAAAAACTTCCGATTACGGAGTTCTTTCAATGGTTGAGGAACGTGACGGACGTGACGCCGGCTATGGCATCCCCCTTAATTATGTATGGGATAATGACAGATATATTTATATTCATTGTGCACCTCAGGGACATAAGCTCGAATGCCTTGACCGCAATCCGGAAGTGACATTCTGTATTGTGGGAAAATCAAAAGTGATTCCCGATAAATTCACTGCCGCATACGAAAGCGTGCTTATAAAAGGTGTCATAAAAAGAGATCTGCCGGTTGAGGAAAGGGTAAAAGCCCTTCATCTCATTCTTAAGAAATACTCTCCCGATGATATTGAGGTCGGCATAAAATATGCCGAAAAGTCGTTTCATCGTACCGAAGTGCTCCGGTTTGAAATAACATCGATATCAGGTAAGAGCAAAAAAATTAATATCCGCATAAAATAGAAATAAAAAAACAGGATGCATCAGAATTTAATCCGGTGCATCCTGTTAGGTTTTTATATCTCTATGCTCCTGATTATGAAATAAGCAGAAGTGATAAATTGAGTTTACTGAACGATAATCTTTCTTGACACATTTCTGTTGCCCGAATTTACCGAAACAATATATATACCCTTAGGCAATGCCGCACTGAAACTATCGCCTTCAGCAATCTCTTTCAATACTACGCGCCCTGTGATATCAACTATGCTTATTGCAGCAGGGCCATTGAAACCTGTAACATAAACTTTATCCTCAATTACATAAACAGAAGATAGCTCGCTGTTATCTGTCACGCTTTCAATACCTGTTACGTTAACCTTACCTGAAAGATTAGTATTTATAAACTTAACCTGATAAGGCCATTGCTCATCGTTGCTGTCGTCATCATCCCAGGCATGCTTCCAGTGTGTGGAAGGAGCGCCTGTCACAACAAGCCACAGATTCTTACAGTTATCCGGACAGTCGAAAACTACTGTTCCCTGTTGTGCGCGGAAAGATGCAGAACCCATCTCACTGTAAACTCGTGTACCGTCTTTCAGAAGTGCGACAAAACCAAAACGCCATCCTGCATAAGAGATTGATTTCTTTCTGTAACCTGTAAGCCCGGGTTTTCCTTCAAAGAGCACGCTTACAGTTCTCGCAGAAGAAGGAGCGTTAAGTTTGATTACGTTATAACCGTAGTTTTCAGGGCAATGATCATAATTGATCTGCCATACATCATCACCTATATCTGTCAATGAAGTCTGAGGGCGAGCGCTGTACCTGCTGTTTCCGTATTCGATAAGATCAGGAATATCCCATGTCGCAAAGCGTGCGGCACAGTCGTACATCTCATCATTGAATTCACTCTGAGTGACACTGTTGATTCTCTTATAAGTATCTACAGGATCTTCAGGATATTTCGATTCATTCCAAAGTCGTCCGATGATATCCATACCGCGACGGTAAGTCCAGTAATCCTGAATGAAATAATTATCATAACGCGGAGTTTCGTGAAGGATATGCTTGTGAGCCGTGTTCAGATAATTAGCATATCTGCCGTCGGTAAACTGCTGTGTCGGGAATATCTTGAATCCCTGCCACTGAGCACACTGTTCCCACCAGCCGTTTCCGCCAGCTCCGTTTGTTCCGTATCCGTACATCCATCCGTTCTGATCGCCGTTGTCGCAATGCACCTGATACTGGAAGCAATGTCCCACCTCATGAGCCAGAGTATGACCTGCCGACTGTGCCGACCAAGCAGTAAGAGTCAGCAGACCGATCTGATCGTCAACACCTGAACCGGTAGCTTCCCAGTCACGTGTATGACGAAGACGGATAATCATCTTATAGTCATCTGTTTTAGATTTTCCTTTTGTGATAAACTTCAGTGAATCTGCATAAAAATGGAAACATGTTTCTGCAAGCTCAAGAATGTTGTCCGTATTCACACGGTAATTTCCGTCAGCCACGACTCTTGGATCCTGTCCGTATCCTTCTTCCCAGAAAAGGATAAAGCTTTTTGACTGATGGCTTCTTTCCATCGTCCACTGATTTGCAGGGTTATTGACATCTCCCATCATCCATGTCGGAATATATATTTTCTTAACGACAATGTTATTAAGGTTGGCAAGAGCTGTTTCAAGAGCGCTTTGTTCTGCATCAAGATTATCGACCAGAACTTTTGCCTCATCGATGGCCTTCTGAAGAGTTCTTGCTTTTACATCTTCATAATACTCCATAAGTTCGTAGCCTTCTTCTATTGCAGTATGAAGATTGCTGTAAACTGTAACGGAAAGCTCTGCTTCAACGATAACCTTATTCATCATTTGTTGAACAGACTGTAGTTTATCGTCATCTTCCGATTCAATAGCATCTTTGGCAATCGCTATGCAGCTGTTTAGTGCAGCAAGAGCCTGATTACTCATTTTCAGTTCAAACATCGATTCTGCTTCTGCAATATGTTCCGCAATTGCAACTTTAAGATCTGACGCTTCAACAGGCCCAAGATATAAAAGACGGAAATTATCAAACAAAGTCCAGTATCCGTTCTGTTTAAAATCACTTTTAGCACCTATTCTAAGTATGTCACCTTCACCGATAATGATATTGTTAAGATCGGTGTCATAGTAATTCTTTCCTGCTGTATTGAACATCGTTTCAGCAGCAGCCATAGAATTTACATAGTTGTTGGAACTTCCGCTTCCGGAATAAGTATGTTTGTAAAGAGAATTGAAAGAAATGCTCTTTTCAGGATAACTCGTTCCCTTGGCATAGAAACGCGCATATATCATTTCAGTACCTGCTTTATAAGCGGCACCGCTGTCATTAGCTTTAGGACGCTCGAAGCCCTGTGCTTTCATAATGTATTTTCCGGCAGGAAGTCCCTCGATATCCTGATACATATCGAATGTCTTCTCATAAAATTCCACTTCATGATAATTGATGACACCTATGCCTTTCCATCCGTTCCCTGTATTCTCGTCAAATCCCTGATTCTCAATAAAAGATGTCATATCAAGCGGATTCTCAGGAGACGCACTCTGCATTCTGAATGTCTGAGTCGCTTTCTTCAGGTCGCTTATAGCTTTAGCTACATCAGAAGAAGATTCACTTTCAAGAAATGATTTGGCAGTCTCTATAGCTTCCATAAACAGATCTGCTCCGTTAAGCTCTGAATTATATATAGAAAGAGCTTCATCTATTATGCTTTGCAGCTCTTCAATATGAGGCAGTTCATCGACCTCGTATAATCCGAATTCGTCAAAAGCAAGTCTGTTGTTAAGCCAGCGGAAACGAGCAACGATATGGGAATATGAAGGTGAAGAGTTTGTGAAAACAATAGAATTCTTTGTCCATTCACCTTTATCGACCTGTGCCTCATTTAACAGGACAAGAGGCTCATCAGCTGCGTTTTTATTATTTGTAAGTGAGACTTTAACCCACTCTTCAGTTCCGGAAGCCGAAGCTGAGTTTACATATTTAATATGATAATAGAACAGATATTTTTTATCTGCCTCAACCGGCCATCCCGTACCGATAGATCCGGCAGAAGAAGAGTTGGCATTTACCTTACCTATTATATAAGCGGAATTATCGACACCGCCTGTATTGTTAAGAGTAAAATTTGTGGAAGTCAGAGTAGCGGCTGCCGAAGTGGCATCGGTCCATCCTGTAAATCCGTCTTCGAAGCCCGGATTTGAGATGATGTTTTCACCTATAAGTCTTAGTTTCAGACCATCGACGACTATCGTATCTCCTGTCGTCTGGGCGAAACCGGCAAATAGATTTCCTGACACAAACAAAGTGGTCAGAAGCGATTGTAAAGGTTTCCTCATGTGCTATATTTTAAAGTGTTAACTATAATGTGTCTAATGTGTGATTCTTTTCCGGAAGCAATCCGCTATTAATAAATACTGATGAGTCGGGTTTTATTTCTTTTGCAACCTTATTAAGAATAAGTACCGCAAATTATGAAATATTTTTCATAAAAATAGGTCTCCGTCCTTCATTTAAGGATAAAAATCTTTCACATTCAGTAATTTAAATATCCTGCTCCGTTTTTCCTGCTTCATTTATCATTTCTTATTTGGGTTAATCCCTTTTAAGAGCACCGGTGCAGATACCGCCGGCTCCGGCAAAGAGGCAGAGCGCTTTCCATAAGGAGGTCGGGCGATCTCTTCCCGTGAAACGGGAGTACTCTTTCCGGAGGCTGAGAGTATTCGGGCGGGAACCTTCATTAAGACGGAGCTTTTGCTGAATCAGGTTCCTTATTATATAATATGATAAATATGAATATTTCGCCTTATAACATTAAGAACGGAATATGTTACATCCATATAAATATATGTAACATAATTGCAGCAAAAAGAAATTGCACGTCTGTTTTTATTGACATTTTGTTCTTGAATACTATGATAAGCTTATTTTTTGCCGAAAAAATATTCCTTTAATATAGGAAAATGGAAAAAAGTCGTCGTTTTAAGGCGGTTTGAAGACATATTTCCATAAAAAACTCTTTATTGGCAACATTTTTCTTTAAAAACATTTTGTTTTAAAACAAAATACTTATATTTGTACCATAATAACAACAAAAAGAATACAAAACAGTAAAAAAGATATCAATATGTGTGGAATAGTATGTGTTTTTGATCTAAAACAGCCATCAGCGACATTACGTCCGCAAGTGCTGAAGATGGCAAAAAGAATACGTCATCGTGGCCCGGACTGGTCTGGCATTTACAGTGGGGAAAAAGCAATTTTAGCTCACGAACGTCTTTCAATCGTCGATCCTGAATCAGGTGGGCAGCCTTTATTCAGCAAAGATGGAAAACTTGTTCTTGCGGTGAACGGGGAGATATATAACCATCGCGAGTTCAGAGAAGAAATGAAAGATGAATATGATTTTCTTACAGGTTCTGATTGCGAAGTGATCCTTGCTCTGTACAGAAAATACGGAAAAGACTTTGTAAGCAAACTGAACGGAATTTTCGGTTTTGCTCTTTATGATATTGAAAATGACGCCTACTTTATCGCCCGCGACCATATGGGGATAATCCCTTTATATTACGGTTATGATATAAGAGGTACATTATATGTAGCTTCTGAGCTTAAAGCTCTTGAAGGTTATTGCTCACATATCGAGACATTCCCTCCGGGACACTATCTTGACAGTCGTGAAGGCGAAATCAAACGCTGGTATACAAGAGACTGGATGAGCTTTGACAGCGTAAAAGATAACGAAACAAGCATTGAAGATCTTCATGATGCTCTTGAAGCAGCCGTGAAAAGACAGCTGATGTCGGATGTTCCTTACGGAGTATTGCTTTCAGGAGGTCTTGATTCTTCAGTTATCTCAGCTCTTGCAAAGATTCACGCCGGAAAACGTGTTGAATCTGATAAGGAAGAGACTGCATGGTGGCCTCAGCTGCATTCTTTTGCAGTAGGTCTTAAAGGTGCGCCGGATTTGAAAGCTGCCAGAAAAGTGGCAGATCATATCGGTACAATCCATCACGAAATCAACTATACGGTTCAGGAAGGTCTTGACGCCGTAAGAGATGTGATATATTTCCTTGAAACTTATGATGTGACAACTGTAAGAGCATCTACTCCTATGTATTTGCTTGCCAGAGTGATCCGTTCAATGGGTATCAAGATGGTTCTTTCGGGAGAGGGAGCTGATGAGCTTTTCGGAGGATATCTTTACTTCCATAAAGCACCTGATGCTAAATCATTCCACGAAGAGACCGTAAGAAAACTAAGCAAACTTTACCTGTACGACTGTCTTAGAGCGAACAAATCGCTTGCAGCATGGGGAGTTGAAGGCCGCGTGCCGTTTCTTGACTATGAATTCATAGATACTGCGATGCGCCTGAACCCTAAAGATAAGATGGCCGGAAACGGTAAGATGGAAAAATGGGTGGTAAGAAAAGCTTTCGAAGATTTATTGCCTCAGGAAATCGTATGGAGACAGAAAGAACAGTTCTCCGACGGTGTAGGCTATAACTGGATCGATACTCTTAAGGCAGTGACAGCAGAAAAAGTTTCAGATGAAATGATGGCTGCAGCCTCTCAGAGATTCCCTGTAAATACTCCGATGAATAAAGAAGAGTATTATTACAGAATGATATTCGAAGAGCACTTCCCATCAGAAACTGCAGCTAAGACGGTTCCTTCGGTTCCATCGGTTGCATGCAGTACTCCGGAAGCGTTAGCATGGGATAAGGCTTTTCAAAACATGAACGATCCTTCGGGAAGAGCTGTTAAGGCCGTTCACGAAAAGGCTTATTAATAAGATATATATCTCCGCAATTACTGCGTCGTGAGACCGCAGTTAAATTTACTGTTTTTTGTTAAAGAGATTTTATTTCTCATAGCTCTTGCCAGGGGCTATGAGATGGAAATCTCGATTAAAAGATAGTATTATAACGGAGTTAATAATATAAGATATCAAAGATTGAAATAATTGATATATAAATAAAGACTTTATACATAGTAAATTATATAAGCGCCACTGAACCTTAATTTTGTTTGTATTTTTTTGTTTGATAAGAATCCGCCCATAAGCCGTGAGGCCTCTAATCCGGGTTCTTATTTATTTTAAGAAACCAAATTTCATAAGATATATTTGTTTTCCAGAGATTATTAAAGAGTGCCAAAGGGTAAACCTGAAGCACTCTTTTTTATTGTCGTACAGAAATGAAAAAGGGACGAAAAACTTTTGGTTTTTCGTCCCTTTAAATATTGTTGCGAGGTTGATAAGTTTCAGAGTTATCAACAATTACCCGTAGTTATCAACATCCGGAGATATGGGTTATTAACAATATAACCAGGTTATCAACAATCAGAGGTGGTTATCAACATAGTTGTATCCGCTGTTTATTTGTGATCAGACTTCTGGTTATAAACATATAACCATTGTTTTCAACCGTTATTCTGTAGTTATCAACATATATTGACAAGTTATCAACAATGCCCTAATTGCAATATTAACAAGCTTTGAAGCTCATATCCAGGCCTTTAACCGAGTGTGTCAGTGCGCCTACAGATATATAATCAACACCGCACTCCGCATACTCGCGAAGAGTGTCGATAGTGATTCCGCCTGATGATTCTGTCTCTACGCGTCCGTTGATAAACTCAACAGCTTTTTTAGTATCGGCAGGAGAGAAGTTGTCAAGCATTACACGGTCAACACCAACCTTAAGAGCGCGCTCAAGTTCGTCGAAGTTACGTACTTCAAGTTCGATCTTAAGATCTTTGCCTTTTTCCTTACAGTAAGCCTTAGCCTGGTTTACCGCGTTTTCAAGGCTACCTGCGAAGTCAACATGATTGTCTTTGATAAGTATCATATCGAAAAGACCGATACGGTGGTTAACGCCTCCGCCGATCTTAACTGCAGCTTTCTCAATCATGCGAAGTCCCGGAGTTGTCTTACGTGTATCAAGAACTCTTGTATTTGTTCCTTCAAGAAGTTTTACATATTTGTTTGTCACGGTAGCGATACCGCTCATACGCTGCATAATGTTAAGCATAAGACGCTCAGTCTGAAGAAGAGACTGAATTTTACCGGAAACGATAAAAGCAACATCTCCCGGTTTTACGTGTGCGCCGTCGTTGATGAAAATCTCCATTTCCAGAGAAGGATCGAAAGCATTGAAAACTTTCTTAGCCATTTCAACACCTGCAAGAATACCTTCCTGTTTGATAAGAAGCTTTGATTTACCCATAGCATCGGCAGGAATAGTCGAAAGAGTAGTGTGGTCGCCATCACCGATGTCTTCGGCAAAGGCAAGTTTGATTAAATCATCAATAAGATTATTCATTATTATTTTCTATTCTTATTTGGTTAATAATGTCCTTGTCGTTATAATGTTTTGTAAGGAAATGGATTCTGTATTTCTTTCCCGAATGAGAGAAAGTCCCTATGAGAAAACTTGTTTCCCCGTTGTTTCCTTTATGAAGCACTTTAAAATCATTTGTTGTATTTTCGGTAAAATAGGGAGAGATACACGAAATCGCTTTCGCTTTCTCCTGCTTGGATATCTTACCCATAATAATCATCTGAACGTTTTCGGAAAGCATTTCTGAGATGTCAGAAACCTTACCGGCAGAAAAAGCCTTCAGAATAATGGCTTCAGATTCCTGTGTAAGTGCCATCATCGGAATCGAAAAAAACAGAGCAGCAGATATAAATAAACTTTTTATCATAATGATGAATTTTTAAATTAGACAATAAAGCAACAGCATTAGAATTATCCCCGATAATAATCCGTATAATTATTACATTTGCAAATGTATAAATTTTAAATAGTTAAACAGCATATCATATAATATGAAAATACAATTTTTAGTTGTGGGCCGCACTAACGGTAACTATTTGACAGAAGCTATCTCAGATTATTGCAACAGAATAAAATTTTATCTACCTTTTGAGATGGAAGTCATACCCGAGCTGAAAAACTCCAAAAATCTCAGTTTTGAACAACAGAAGGAGAAGGAAGGAGAACTTATATTAAAGGCTTTACAGGGTGGCGATTATGTTGTGCTGCTTGATGAAAAAGGAAAAGAATTCACTTCCGAACAGTTTGCCGCTTATATAGAAAAGAAAATGCATACTGTCAATAAGAGACTTGTATTCATTATTGGCGGCCCATACGGATTTTCAAAAAAAGTATATGATGTGGCTTCCGAGAAAATGGCTCTTTCCAAGATGACATTCTCTCATCAGATGGTCCGGCTGTTTTTTGTGGAACAGATCTATCGTGCTTTCACTATTATAAACGGTGAGCCTTATCATCATTCATAAACTTTTATTTATTAATGCCTTAAATTCTAGTCTAAAATATTATGAGAAAACTTTTATTGTCTACTCTTATCTTCTCCGCTCTCGGAATCCGGGCGGAGGACAGATTGAAACTCTGGTATGAGAGTCCCGCTTCAATATGGGAGGAGGCTCTTCCCGTCGGAAACGGTTTTATTGGAGCCATGATCTATGGTGGTGTCGAAGAGGAGCTTATAAGACTTAACGAAGGCTCGCTATGGTCAGGAGGTCCTTTGAAGAAAACAATTAATGCTGATGCATGGCGTCATCTTCAGCCGATAAGAGAGGCTCTTGCCGAAAATAATTATGAAATCGCTCACGATCTTTCAAGAAAGATGCAGGGATACTTTACCGAGAGCTTTATGCCTCTTGGGGATCTCCGCATAAAACAGACTTTCGGCACTGCGGAAAGTGCTGTTAATTATAACAGGGAACTGAATATAGCCAATGCTGTGGCAAAGACCGAATTTTCGGTGGGAGGAGTGAAATACAGCAGGGAAATATTCACTTCGGCTCCCGACAGCGTGATGGTCATAAAGATCAAATCGGATACTCCTAAAATGCTTATTCTCGATTTTACTCTTGAAAGTCAGCTTAAGAATGATGTTTCTCCATTCGGACAGAATGGTATTGTAATGGCCGGGAAGGCACCTGCAAGGGTAGATCCAAGTTATTATAATAAGGAGGAGCGGGAACCGATAGTGCAGGATGATGTGACAGGGTGTAACGGTATGCGTTTCCGTTCAATTCTGAAAGCAGAATCTCCTGATGGAGTCATAAGGGCTGATAAGGAAGGTCTTCATGTGGCTGATGCTTCGGAGGTAACTCTGTATTTTGCTGCGGCGACAAGCTTCAACGGATTTGACAAATGTCCCGACAGTGAAGGAAAAGATGAGAAAGAGATTTCAGAGAGATATATAAGTGATGCTATGTCGAAGAGATTCGATGTGCTGAAAGACAGACATATCAGTGATTATAAATCATATTTTGACAGACTTACGCTTTCTCTTGAAAATGAAGAAAGCCGAAAGGAGAATAAAAATATCCCTTCAGATACACGTCTTAAATTATATTCTTACGGGAATAATGATCCTGAACTTGAGGTGCTTTATTTTCAGTATGGACGATATCTTCTTATTTCTTCATCACGTCCGGGCGGTTCGGCTGCCAATCTTCAGGGCTTATGGAATAAAGAGATGCGTCCGCCATGGAGCAGCAACTATACGATCAATATCAATACTCAGATGAATTACTGGCCTGCCGAGATATCCAATCTGTCGGAACTTCATAAACCTCTGCTTAACTGGATTGAAGGTCTTTCACAGACAGGTCGTGTAAGTGCCCGCGAGTTTTATAATGCTAAGGGATGGGTCGCACATCATAATTCTGACATCTGGTGTATGAGTAATCCGGTGGGAAATATGGGTGACGGCAGTCCGGAATGGGCAAACTGGACAATGGGCGGTAACTGGCTTTGCCAGCATTTATGGGAGCATTACAGCTTTACCGGAGATAAAGTGTTTCTTAAAGAAGAAGCCTATCCGGTAATGAAAGAAGCTGCTTTGTTCTGTCTTGATTTCCTTATCGAGAAAGATGGTCACCTGATTACTTCACCATCCGTTTCACCGGAAAATCTGTTCTGGTATGATAATAAAAGTTATTCTGTTGCAAATGCGGCGACAATGGATATGGCAATCATAAGGGATCTGTTCACCAATGTGATAGAGGCTTCCAGAATTCTTAATACAGATAAGAGACTTAGAAAGGAACTTATAGAGAAAAAAGAGATGCTTTATCCTTATCAGATAGGAAGTAAAGGACAACTGCAGGAATGGTGTTATGACTTTAAGGAGGTTGATCCGCGCCACAGACATCTGTCTCATCTTTATGGTCTGCATCCGGGAAGAGAGATTTCGCCAATTACAACTCCTGAGCTTACACAGGCTACTATAAAGACTTTCGAACTTCGCGGTGATGAAGGTACGGGATGGAGCAAGGGCTGGAAGATCAATTTTGCAGCACGTCAGCATAACGGTGATCATGCATATAAGATGATACGTGAGATCATGAAGTTTTATGATCCGCAGACTGGCGGCGGTGCCGGAGGTACTTATGCTAACTTCTTTGACGCTCATCCTCCGTTCCAGATTGACGGTAATTTCGGAGCTACTGCCGGTTTTATTGAAATGCTTATGCAAAGTCATCTTAATGAGATTCACCTTCTTCCGGCTCTCCCTTCAGCCTGGCATACGGGAATGATAAAGGGAATGAAAGCTCGAGGTAATTTTGAAGTGGATATTGAATGGAAAGACGGTAAGATAGAATCAGGAAAAATTAAATCCGTTCTTGGCAATAAGTGTGTCATAAGAAGTAAGAGTCCGCTGACTATCTCAGATGCCAGAGTAAAACTTAATATGGATAATAAATATTATATCTATAGTTTTGATACTTCAAGCGGTAAAAGTTATGAGATAAAAGCTTTGTAATGACATCTTTCATTAAAAGATAATATGTAATATTATGCAAAATTTAAAAAGTGTATTTTGCATATATACGAAATATAAAAGATAGCAGCCCCGACAAAATTAATTTGCCGGGGCTGTCTTATTATAACTTATAATTAAAAATTACGTGATTGAAAAATAAGATATAGCTATAAGAAAATAATATATAGTTATAAGGGAATAAGGTATGGGAATAATGAAATAATATATAGCTATAAGGGAATAGGATATGGAAATAAGGAAATAATAGACAATGCTTGTGATATCTACCATATTCACGCGTTGTGATTTATGCTGATATTATTTAAAATCAGACACAGCGATTGTGATATCTTCTAAAGACCGGCCTAAAAAACAGATTATCCCGTTTATTAAGAAGAATATTTCAAAAGCCATGATCCGGCCTTTTCTCCATAGGTCTTGGATATCGGAATATCCGGGACGGCATCTATATCCATCTGAAGGAACACTCCGTTTTTTTCTCTTCTTATCATTTTTACCTGATCGAAGTTTACCATAAAAGAACGGTGACATCTGAATATGCTTGTTTCAGCAAATATCTCTTCCATATTCTTCATAGTATTACGAAGCATATATTTGGAAACTTTTCCTTTGTTGAGGTACCAGATAAGAACATAGTTGTCGGCAGATTCTATATAAAGAAGATTCTCACGTTTCAGGGAAACACGGAATTCTCCTTTATCGTCATAAAAGGATATGATTTCATTTTTATTCTGAATCTCATTTTCAACCAGAAGCTCGAGTTTATGTACCTTATCTTTCCATGAAAAATAAAGCCATAAAGCAGAATAGGGAAGAAGAAGTACGAGACTGGTATTGATGGTCGACATCTTAAATGTGGTGAGAAAGTCTTTATGAGGATCAAGATATAATGTATATCCTGTATAAAAGGCCGACATCGCGGCTATTTCACAAAGTATCCACAGGTAATACATGCCATATGTGATTGTATGACTTCTTGTACGTCGATACATGACAATACGGCTTATTACTACAACCAGGACTCCGGTGAGAATAATAAGGCTTGAGAATAAAAAGAATTTTATCTGCGAAACGTTATACCAGCTTTCAGAACTGAACGGTTTATATATGTTTATAAACACCAAAGCAAAAACGGCGGTAAGAATTACCAGACTTATTAGGTTCTTCTTATCATAGAGATATTCGGGAATTTTGTCTCTTAGAAGATTCATAATTTTCTTTTCTTTGTGGCAAATTTATAATTCTTTTTAGTTTCATTCGTCCCTGCATTTAAATTTTTACCCCCAAATATCTGAATTAGTCCCAAACAGGGGGTCTAAATCCCTTTGAATTGGAGAAAGTTATCTTCGTTTGTTTCTTTGTTAGCAAACAACACTAAACAAATGAAGCTATGGATTTTGTTAATCGCAGAAATTATCTAAAGAAACTCTTCGAATATGATAAATCGATAGATCTGGAAGATAAGAATGTTTGTATAAAACCCTTTGTTTTTCATGAAAACAATGTCGTGACAGAAATGAAGAGACTGGCTGAACTGGTTCCTTCGGGTACTGATTTTTGTAACAAACCGGATTCCCGTATAAATGAAAACAAATCATTCAGCTATTCCGCATTTGTTCCTAAGGGAGATAAAAAATATGATGACTGTATCATTCTTCTGCACGGTCTTAATGAAAGAAACTGGGAAAAATATCTTACCTGGGCAGAGTATCTTTGTGAGAAAACAGAGAAGCCTGTCATAATGTTCCCTATTGCCTTTCATATGAACAGGACACCAGAAAGCTGGTATGCGCCGCGAAGCAGCATGCCTTGGGTAAAATACAGGAAAACCAATACTCCTGAAGCCTCAAATTCTACTTTCGCCAATGTCGCACTTTCCCTTCGTCTTTCTTCTTCTCCGCTCCGTCTTTATACTTCGGGGCGTGAGACAATACTTAACCTCTGGCAATTGCTGCGTCAGATAAAAAGAGGTGCACATCCTTTATTGCATAAAAATGCAAATGTAGATTTCTTCGCCTATTCTATCGGAGCGATGATAGCACAGGTGTTTTTTATCGGAAACCCCGAAGGTCTGCTTTCCACAAGTAAGTTCTTTCTTTTCTGCGGAGGTTCCATATTTGAGGAGATGAACGGAAGTGCACGTGAGATAATGGATAAGGAAGCGTGGGAGAAGGTTTATTCATTCTATGCCGGAAAATATGGTCAGGAAGATGGCCTGAACGAAAGACTTATGCCTGATCTTAATGAAGATTTTCTTAACCGTTCGTTCGTTACTATGCTCCGACAGGATCTGATGACAGATTTCAGACAGAACTTTTTCAAAGAAAATCATGACAGGATAAAGATTTTTACACTTAAGAAAGATACTGTCATTCCTACTCATGGTGTGAAAATAGCGCTTGGGGAAAATAACCGTGATATTCTTAATGAAATTGATTTTCCTTTTGAATACACACATCAGAATCCTTTCCCTTCGGAAAATGAGAAGATAGATATTGAAATGCTGAATAATGCTTTTTCTTCCATTTTTGCTCCTGCATCAGAATTTCTTGCGTAAAGCCGGAACTGAAACTATATATACTTAATAAATGGTTTTTTGATATTTTAATCGATCAACCTGCTGTACAATTTGATAAATAGCATCTCAATCTCCCGGTATCAATAAATACCGGGAGTTTTTTTATCTGCCATACAGATATCTGGAAGGCAGATTAATAGATAAAACAATTCATTATCTTGGGAAAAAGATCTTCGTAATGCCCTGATTTTTATTGTGTTTTATTTTAAGACTATTTTGTAACAGTAAAAATCATTAATATAAAATAAGCGAACAAGAGAGAATTTAAGATTGTTATTCCGATAATATTAATTATCCGAAAAATCTATGTTTTTTGATTTAAGAGATTATATATTATCATTATTAATTGCAGTTCCTTTTTGTGTTTCGGCTCAGGATGCCGACGTGCCGATGAGTTATGAAGAATCGCTGAATATCCTTATAGAGAATAACAGGGAAATAAAAATAGCCAGGAAAAATTATGAAATTGCAAGAGAGGAAAAAGGAATAGCAAATTCATTCTGGTATCCCAATATCAGTGCGTCAGGAAGTTATGCACATCTTTCCAATAAAGTAGAAGTAAGACAGTCGCTGTCATCTTTTACCGATCCACTTAAGGATATGGCTCAGGAATACCTTCCGGATCTTCCTGTTGTCGGAGATGTACTTAATCAGATCGGTGGTCAGGTGCTGGCAGTCCCTCTTTTTCCTAAAAATCTTACAACAGTCGACGCAAATCTTATATGGCCGATTTTTACGGGAGGAAAACGTCTTTTTGCCACAGAGATAGGGAGAAGACTTGTTTCCGCATCCCTTGCTCAGGAAAAACAGATAGGTTCGCTAAACAGAATGAAACTTGTGGAAGCATATTTTGCCATCCGTCTCGGAGCTGACGCAGTGAAAGTTAGAAAGGAAAATTATGATGCTTTTCAGCGTCAGTATGCCGATGCCCTTAAAATGGAAGAGGTAGGACTGATTAACAAAGCCGACAGACTTGTAGTACAGGTATTCATGGAGGAGTCGAAAAGAGAATATGAAGCTTCGGTGAAAGATTATGGAGTATTGCAGGCTGCTTTCCGCTCTCTTCTTAATATGAATGATACGGTTTCTATTGTGGCGACTACACCGCTTTTCATAAATGATTCTTTCCAGAATAAGAATTTCTTTATTTCGGTAATGAAGGAAAACAGCAATCTGATAGAACTTCTTGAATTACAGCAGGAAATAGCTGAAATAGAAAACAAAATGGCAAAATCTGAATATTCGCCGACTATTGCTTTCTGGGGAAGGCAGAATCTTGCTTCTCACGGAATAAGTAAATATCTGCTGCCTAGGAATATGATTGGTGTCGGATTTACCTGGAATATATTTGACGGTCTTTCCAGGGAGAAAAAGATCAGACAGAGTAAATTCGCTCATCAGGCTATAGAACTTGAAAAAGAAAAAGTGACAAGTGAACTTGAAGTGGGAATAGATAAGGCATATACGACTATGCAGATAGCTCTTGATAATGTAAATGCCCTTAACAGTACGATTGCTTTAAGTCGTGAATTATTGAGGATGAGGGAGAAAGAATTCAGAGAAGGAATGGCTACAACGACACAGCTCGTTGATGCGCGTACCGTTCTTAATGATGTTCGTCTTGGTTATCTTATGGCATATTATGAATATGACGTGGCATTGATTACTCTTCTTTCATTAAGCGGAATACCTGAAGAATTTGAAATATATAAGGCAAAAGGAAAGACCGAAAATTTTGTATTTGATTAAACTGCGGGATATGGACAAGTCGAAGAAAACATTAATGATAGCTTTTTTAGGTATTTTACTGTTGTTGCTTATCATAACGACAGCCGGTGTCATCATGACAAAAAATACACCTATGGTTTTGCAGGGTGAAATAGAAGCTACAGAAATAAGAATTTCCGGTAAATTGCCGGGAAGAATTGACCGTTTTCTCGTGGAAGAGGGAATGAATGTGGAAAAGGGAGCACCGCTTGTTCTTATAAACTCTCCTGAAGGAATTGCAAAATATGAACAGGTCATTGCTCTTGAAGATGTGGCACGTTCTCAAAATAAGAAAATAGATGCAGGGACCAGAAAACAACTGATAGACGCTGCCCTTCAGATATGGAATAAGACTAAGGCTGATCTTGAACTGGCTACGATAACTTACAACAGAATAGAACATCTTTATCAGGATAGTGTAGTGACATCTCAGCGAAGGGATGAGGTTTACGCCATATATAAGAACGCAGTTGCTGATGAAAAAGCTGCTTATGCGCAGTATAACCTTGCAGTGACAGGGGCCCAGGAGGAAGATAAACAAAGTGCAGCTTACCTTGTTGATGCAGCAAAAGGCGGTGTCGGAGAGGTTTCCGCATTGCTGAAAGATACACTTCTGACAGCTCCTGAAGGAGGACAGATTTGTAATATATATCCTAAAAGAGGGGAACTTGTAGGAGCAGGCATGCCGATAATGAATCTTATAGTTCTGAGTGACGCGCATGCAGTATTGAACGTAAGAGAAGATCTGATGCCTCATTTTAAGATGCATGGCAGATTTCATGCTTCAGTTCCGGCAATAGACAAAAAAGATATTGAGTTTGAGATATATTATATAAGCCCGCTGGGAAGCTTCGCAACATGGCGTTCAACGAAACAGACGGGTAGTTATGACCTTCGCACATTTGAAATTCATGCACGTCCGGTGGAGAATCACTATGATCTGAGACCGGGAATGTCGGTACTTCTTGATTTGAAAAAATAAAACGCTAATGTCAAACCAAACGCAAATGTAGAGACGTGGCATACCACGTCTCTAC
>CAMTON010000028.1 GCA_947074105.1 uncultured Bacteroidales bacterium | reverse complement strand
TTCAAATATATCTAAAAATATCAATTAACTCAACTTATTGAATAGTAAAATGATAAAGAGTCTTCAGCAACTAAATTCTCAGATAAAGAAATATTTATTTCATCTTATATCTTACTAAGATTATAAGAACATTATATATTATCTGAGTTTATAATTAAACAAATAAAACTTTATACGTCTGATAACCGCATTAATATAATAAAGAACAGTATTGTAAATATTAATGACATGCTTATTAAACAATTCTTTTCGTGTAGGATTTATACATTCCCGTATAATTAGACTGGCGGGTTTATTACTACTATGTATAAGAGAAAAGAATTTATCTCTTCTTAGGTGAGGAGCAGAACTTTTAATCCACGAATCATTCCATAATAATCCGTCAGATGTTTTTATAATTCTTACATCCGATTCTTTTTTTATCTCTTCAATAAGATTACTTCCGCGTCCGGAAAAAGGTATTACAAGGCTTACACCTTTTTCATCATTGAATTCTTTAAGGATAGCGTCACAACTCCACATATCGGCAAGAATAATATCCGCACCACATGAAAACTGTTTTGATTTACAATCATGACAGGAAGGACGTAAAAAGAGATTTTTTATAAATCCCTGCAAATATGGATCTTCTGTATTTCTGCAAATATAAGATTTCGGTTTACCCTGCAATCTATAGTCGATTCTAAGACTATAATTTTTCCATCCGTAAATCTTATCTCTGAAATTAATTCCGGTTATTTCCTTTTTACTTATTCCTAAATCTGAAACATATTTTTCAAATATACAGGGAGAAGGAGCACCATGGCATATCATACTGACAGTAGTAAGATTTTCATATTCCTTTCCCAAAAATTTCTTTAATCCGCTTATCTGACATGGGGTACCACTAAAAAGAACATCTCTTTTTTCTGAAAGAAAACGTTTAACATCAATAAAGGAAGATCCAAGACGACTCTGGACATATTTTGAACCATTAAATTTCTTTGCTTCTTCATAAGTTTCTGCATAAGAATGTTCTAATATCCAATTATTATTAAATGCAGCCCCAAAAACAACACCATTTCTTTTTAAAATATCCTCCATTATTAATGAAAAAACACCTCCGGAACTGCTGTTTTTGCGAATCTCATTATTATTACTTTTTATGGCATAGGCATTCTGAGGTAAATCCGGAATACCATTCATATTTATTACAGAACATTTTTTTATGCACAGCCCACACTCATTACACTTTTCCTCATCAATAACGGGATATATAAACCCTTCCGAATCCGCAACCAAAGATATAGCATGACTTTTGCATAAATTAGCACAAGCAGTACAACCGCTGCACTTAAACTCATTCTTATTCAAAAGGTTAATAATATGTTTTTTCATTTATAAGTATGTTTTATACTGTTTAAATATAATAATAATTGTTATATTTGGATGGTTGAAAAACGCTTTAATATAAAAAGTTAATGCGTTTTGTTAAGATAATACAAGAAAAACTCAAATAAATTGCTATGAACATCGGTAAATCAAGAATGGATTATTTAGATCTTGGAAAAGGAATATGCATGATCTTAGTAGTATGGATACATTGTACTAAAAATATAACAAATCCTTTTGAAAATCTATTACAAAGCACGTTAATGCCTTTCTACTTTTTTTTGTCAGGAATGTTCTTTAAAGAAGGAGATAATTTCAAGACTTTTCTTCTCAATAAAATAAATAAACTAATAGTACCATTTGTGTTCTTTTTTATAATAGGTGTTCTTTTAGAACTGATAATGGTTCAGTATGAATATATGTTTAAAGGAATTGACTATTCCGTATCTAATCTAAGATCTTATATTTTCGATATACCATTTGGAGAGAAAGTTACTTTTAATCTTACACTGTGGTTTCTTCTATGTCTTTTTGAAATAAATATTCTGTTTTATTTCATGCTTAAGTTATTTAAAAAAAATATCTTCATTTTGGCAGCTTCTTCATTATTATTTTCTTTCATTGGGTATAAAATTGGAAATCCACACATTTTATTTATCGATTCCGCATTTTCAGTAGCTTTCTTTTTCTTTATCGGATATTTTATTAAAAACTATACATCTCTTTTTAAGATTGAAAATAAAAATACCAATAATATTCTTGCTGTCGTATCAGTAATAATATTAGGAATAATCTCATTAATAGCAAAACCATTCTATATAGGTACAAATGAATATCATAATTATTTTTTTCCAACATTTATACTTTCAACAGCAAGTATAATATCTGTATTATTAATCTGTAAAAAAATTAACAAGATATCATTTATTAATTATATAGGTAATTATTCAATAATAACCTTAGGAATTCATATGCTTGTTATAAGAGTTTTTACTTCATTAATAAGAGATTATATATCCATAATATGGATAGCAGATGTCTTATCATTTATTATTAATATAATTTGCTGCATAATCATAACTAAATTTCTTGTAAAGTATATGCCTGCGTTCGTAGCTCAGAAAAACCTTATTACTATAGACTTTACCAATAAAACAATAAAACAGACAGAGGCTCCAAAAGAAATATAATCAATACAAAAACTAATAGATAAGATAATTGATTTAGACTACTCTGAGTTAAGTACAATGACAAAAGAAAGAATAGGCACGTAATTAATAATCCTAATAATAACATACCGTTTAAATATGCAATAATATATTCCTTTTAATAAGAAAAGGAATATAAAGTTTCAAAGGAATAAAAGACTGATGATTTATTGATTATTGAATTTTTTATAATAATTAATCGTTTGTACTTACTGTGTTTTAAGATTAAAATTTAATTTTTTTGGAAAAAACAGATGTTAAATTCCGCTTTAAGTTGATTCCTAATTCGAAAATTAAAAAATAAATTCTTATAAAGAACTCGGGCAGATAATAAGGAATCAATAATAATAAAATATTAGGATTTCTATATCTTTCTATTAAAATGACATTAATATTTGATTTGATTTCTTTCTTATATGATCTGAATTCCTCAATGGAACGATTATTATAAAAGTTATTTTTTATGACACTGTCAGCATAAAGTAAAGCAAATTTGCATCTATTATCTTGCATATCTTTATTTAAAGACTTAATCATAAACTCTGAAACAATATATTTATTATTTAAATTGACAATATTGTTTTTTGACATAAGTGAGCCTTCTCTCAAATAATAGAAATATGTTTTTGCATTTAAAATGCTCATCTTTTTGATAAATCTTATTAGCTCATAAAACCACAAGTCATCCTCATGTATTATACCTTCTTTGAAATAAATATTATTATTCATAATAATACTTCTTCTGATGAGTTTATTCCAAACCATCATATATATTTTAAAAGAATAAAACAGATTCTGAATAATTACATTATCATCTATATTTTCTGGTAAGCAATTAAAATCCCACCATTTATGAAAACCCCAATTGTAACCTTCAAAATTCAAGTCTCCTATTACAAGATCACTATTATATTTTTTCGCTAAAAAGACCTGTTTTTCGATGCAGTCACTCGATAACCAGTCGTCACTGTCTAAGAAAAAGATATAATCTCCTTCAGAAGCATTTATTCCTGTATTTCTTGATGCTGAAATACCTTTATTCTCTGAATGCTCAATTATTTTCACTTTCGGAAATTTATCCGGATTGCCTTCAATAATTCCCCGAACGATATCCATACTTTTATCCTGAGAACAGTCATTAATTACAATAATCTCTGTTTTCTTATAAGTTTGATTCAAAACGGATAATAAACATCTTTCGACAAATGTTTCAACATTATATATCGGAATAATTATAGAAACTAGCATACATATTCATGTTAATGGTTACTTTCTTTCAGAGCAATCTTAGAACTGCCCTTTATGATGTCAATTAAAATAGGAGTTACGATATCTGCCCCATGGCTGTTCAGGTGATCAAAATCAGTGAAACAGGAATCAGGAAGATTTAAATCATAATGATTAATATATCTGGCATTATAATCTTTACATAAGGAGAACGCAATGCTGTCCATTTTTCTGATATGAATTTCAGATGTCAGATTTATAAAAAGATGATGACATGGGGCATTATAAAGAATCACTTCGATATTATTTTCATTCATCTCTTTTATGAAACTCCTTAAGAGTTCAAGATTATAATTACCAATGGAATAATTACCGTATAATCTGTCATGTCTGTTTTTAACATCCGTCAGTTTATTAATATTAGAATTGAAATAATTTTCATAACCGCCTACAAAAGAAATATTATTGCCATTTAATCCTCCCTGGAAGAAATCATTAAAAATCTCCTTTGATGGAAACCCCAGATTTAAATTAAGATAAGAAGATAGATATGCCTTATTCTTCAGATTAAGTCCGCTTTTTTCAAACAAATCAGGATAAAGATTCAGTACGGGCAGATAAGTTCTTATTATTGACGCATCAGTAATCTCTCCCGGTTTATCTCCGCCGGTAAGACTGAAATAATTGAAAGCAAGTATTACATGTTTAATCTCAGAAGAATTGAATAATCTGAATTTTGCATTATTGAATAAGTACCCCTCACCTCCTTTTGCTATATTCAATAATTCCGGATAAGAATTATCTCTTAAGGCATATTGAATATGAGAATCTCCAATTGCCAGAATAGTGACAGAATCAGTAATAAAATTTTCTTTATCAAGCGGTTTTATATTCCGGAGATTTGTAAAACTTATTATTGATAACGATATAGTAAACAACACTAAAAGGACTATTCCATTAAAAAATAATTTTTTCATATTTTCAAACTGTTATTTTATACAGAGTACACCGTTAAAACTGAAAATATATGAATTCTGCATGTGTCCCTATTATAAAGAATGATATTACTATTAGAATAAATAAATAAACGGCAGTTCTTAAATATTTGAATTGTATTATATCGATGCATAAAGCATGCTCTTTATTTCTCTGCACCCATTCAATAATTATAAATAAAACAATCAGAGGATATATTATCGTATCAATGCCCAGAGCTTCTCTCGGATAGGAAAGAATTGAACTTCCGAACATCCCTTTTATATAAGTATAAGCTGTCTCTATAGATTCGGCTCTGAATATAACCCAACCTATTACAACAAGTATAAATGTTGTAAATATGCTGAATGCCTCTTTAAAAGATGGCAAAAGCCTGTTTTCGACTATGTTTCCTGTATGTTTTCTGTTTAAATTCAACAGTAATAACGGAATAAACAAAAGACCATGATATAATCCCCATACAACATAAGTCCAGTTCGCGCCGTGCCATAATCCTGATACAGTAAATATTATTAAAGTATTACGTAAGCCGTTCCATTTCCCGTTTCTGCTCCCGCCAAGCGGAATATAGATATAATCCCTGAACCATGTAGAAAGTGAAATATGCCATCTTCTCCAGAATTCAGCTATGTCACGTGAGAAATAAGGAAAATTGAAATTCTTCATAAGGTTAATCCCGAATAGTTTCGCTACTCCTATTGCTATATCAGAGTAACCGGAGAAATCACCATATATCTGAAATGTGAATAAAATTGCACCAAGCCATAAGGAACTGGATGGCAATGTCTCATGATTCTGAAAAATAAGATCCACTTTTCCTGCACAAGTATCGGCGATAACAATCTTTTTAAAGAATCCCCATAATATAAGTCTCATTCCGTCAACAGCCTGGCAGTAATCAAACTCACGCCTCTTCTGAAACTGAGGCAGCAGATTTGTAGCTCTCTCAATAGGTCCGGCAATAAGCTGAGGAAAAAAACTTACATATGCAAAGAAAGATACGATATCTTTTGTCGCACTGATCTTCTTTTTATATACATCTATTGAGTAAGACAATGCCTGAAACGTATAGAAACTTATTCCTACAGGTAAAATAAGATGTAAAAGACTTCCCTGCATATTTATTCCTATTCCGGAGAATGCCTCTATAAATGAGTTCACAAAGAAATCATAATACTTATATACGCCAAGAATTGAAATATTAAGTAATATGTTCAGAGTATTTATAATCTTTGCTTTCCTCCTGTCTGAGGATTTTTCTATTAATATACCGCTTATATAGCTGCAAAGTGTCGTAAATGCAATCAAAAGCAAAAACATAACATTCCACCAGCCATAAAAAATATAACTGACAACAACGATGAAAAGATTCTGAATTTTCAGGTTCCGCTCGAAAACAAACCAATAGAGTATGAATACTATTGGTAAGAATAAAATAAACTCTAATGAATTGAACAGCATATTATATTTTTTTTATCTACTCTCTTTATATTTCATAAACAAATTATGCAGTACCGGAAACAATATGAATATCAATATGGCAGTATTCTGGGTAAAACTTCTGTGAATATTAGAAAGAAAGAAAAGAAATGTCTTTTTCAAAATTATCCGTGACTGCTTAATCACATCTTCATGAAATTCTGTATTCCTGGAGTTATATTTTTTATTGATTATTATTTTATAAAGTTTTGTAAGACACCAGTAAGCTTCCTTGTTCCTGTTTTCTGATTTAAGATCCGTAAATATGTCATAATAAGTAGATAAAAAATTCACATCTCTTTCATTAAACTTCTGATGACAAAAGGAGTTGCTATGTTGGATATAATTATATAACTTTAGATTACAAGAATTAATGTTGCATGATTTCTTATATAGTCTGTAATTCATATCGACATCTTCAGGATGAACATTTCTGAATTCCTCATTTTCAATGATTCTTCGGTTATACAGTTTATTCCACATTCCCATATACTGAAAATCTATATCACATGAAGAAAAAAGACGCCTGATTACTTCTGTGTTATTCAGAATATCCTTTTTTACCGGGAGCTCATAGCTTTCCCATTCTTTTATTTCATTAAGAAATATTGGATTGGTTTGGCACATTGAGATATCTGCATCATTGCTTTTTATTTGATTTATAAGAATCTCAAACATTTGGGGATGAATAAGATCATCGCTGTCAACAAATAAAAAATATTTCCCTTTCGAAGCCTTAATTCCACTGTTTCTGGCTGTGCATATGCCCATGTTGGGCTGATCTATAATTTTAATTCGGTTGTCTTTTTCTGAATATTCCTTACATATTGAAAGAGACTTGTCTGTCGACCCGTCATTTATAAGTATTAGCTCAAAGTTGCTGAAACTTTGCTGAAGAACCGAATCCAGAGTATGAGATAAAGATGATTCGGCATTATAAATGGGTATTGTAACAGATATTTCAGGATTAGGTTTTTTTTCGTTCATAACAGAATCTTATTTTATTTGTGTATTCTTTTATGCATTCTTATTACAAATTCCGGTGACAACATACATGCCATGGATATTATCATATAACTCAGCTTAAATTTCAATACCGAGGTTTTTAAGACTAAAAACGCAGATCGTCTGGCATCCGGATAATATTCTTTCTTATTTCCATGATATTTATCTAACCAGCACAACATCCATTTCAACATAACGAACATATTGATAAGCCAGTAATCAATATCCTTTTTATCCGATGTTCTTTCATAAGATGTTTTTATAAGAATGTTGAGATCCCTGACATATTTAATAATATTCTCCTTTTTACTGCTCATTGAGTCATCATCAGTTGTTCTCCAGCAGTAAGGAGAAAAAGGAGTAAGTCTGATTTCGCTGGCAAGAGAAAAAGCTTTCAGATTAAATTCCAGATCTTCAGCCATGAAACTGCTGTTAAACTCCAGGTTGTTTTTTTTTAGAAATTCTGTCTTGTATAACCTGCACCATATTGTAGGTTCCGTTATATTCTCCTTAATAATAATATCCACTCCCGGAATGGTTTTTATTTCTCTTTTCCATTTATTATTTTCAGAATATTTCTCTCCTTCTACAAGTTTCTTAAAGTCAAACTGAAAAATATCATGCTCTTTATTCCGAACTTCTTCATACAACAGCTTTAACTCTTCTTTTTCAATATAGTCATCACCGTCTACAAACCAGATATATTTACCCATTGCATTTTCTATACATTTGTTCCGTGAAAAGCTGACACCGCTGTTTTCCTGATAGATATATTTTATATCTAAATCTTTGTTTTTTGAAATGAATTGCTTACATATTTCTTCTGACTTATCAGTAGAACCATCATTAACTAAAATGACTTCGAAAGAATCCTTAGGTAAGCCAATATCCGAAAAAGAAGAAAGGCATTTAGTTATATATTTTTCTTTATTATAAACTGGAATTCCAAATGTTAGAAGAGGTTGTTTCATAAGCTTCTTGTTATGAGTTTAAATCTAATTTATAAATCTGTTAATACTGATCATTAATATATCTGATAAAGTTCATGTCAGATATAAATAAATCAGGATTCAATTCAGGATCAGTAATAATATCCTGAGAGTGTATATTCCATCCCCTGTCAATCAGACAGAAAGACTTCCATCCAAGTTCCTTCGGAGCGATAAAATCCTTTTTTACATTATCCCCGATATAATAGAACTCATTTCCGGGATATTTCTTTTCGAAATATTCATAATTGGAAACACATGGCTTCTCTGATCCGAACTCTTCGGAAATTACAATATCATCATCACAGATCCATCTGTTAAGTTCAAGACTTTTTATCTTATTCCTCTGGGTTACCGATCTTCCGTCCGTAATGATTCCTATTATATAATTTTCTTTTTTAAGAAAATCAAGTACGGAAACCACTTCTTCTGCAAGTGAAATATCCGGATGATGATTTCTGTAAACATTAATAAGATCCTCTTTATCGACATTGTCGTTTATATTTTCAACGGCAAATCTGAAAGCATCCCCTTTTTTATTATAAAGATCAAACATCGTTTCATAAATTTCCGATGAGGAAAGTCTGTAACTGAATTTTTCGGAGATCTCCTTAAATGCGGATTTCAGATAATCAATCTCATAATACAGTGTATCATCAAGATCAAAGACAATGACTTTACTCCGCATAGACAACAACCTCCTGATCGTATCTTAAAAACAAAGTGTTATCTTTCCATTGATCATTATAATAAATACTTTCATTCAACAGATATTCTTTTATTATATATTCGGGATAATTTGCACCCGCATGATATGAAAGCGGATAGCCTCCTCCGAAACGGGGATTGATTTCAATAGCGACTATATCATTGTCTTCTTCTTTGTAAAAAAGCTGAATACAGATACAACCTGTAACTCCCGGTATATGATTCATTCTTTCAAGCAGATATTCAATAAGAAAATTCTTTCTCGTAATACCTTTATTTATCTCTCCGGCCCTTATCTCCAGTCTTTCTCTCGGAACAATTGACTTTACTCTGTTATCTTTCCCGTAATACATGTCGACTGTAAACTCCTTATAAACAGATTTATCAATATATTCCATAAAAATAAGTTTAGGGTGCGACCTGATCATATCAGTGTATTCCTCTTCTGATTTTACTATGAAAAGATCTTTACTAAGTGAACCGTCATAAGGTTTCGCGAAAAACGGATAGGTAGGGTCATTTTTACTGACGGGTTTTGGAATTCTGATATTACGTTCAACAAAAAAATCATTTGTATTTCTTTTATCCCGGCATAAAGAGATAAAATCAGCACAGGAAACCAAAATATCAATTCCGCATTCACCGAATAACTTTTTGTTGTCAGCCAACACCTGCAATTCAGTATCAATAGTCGGAATAACAATTCTCACTCCGTTTTTCATACAGAGATTTAGCAATATGATAATATAATCCTTATCATCAACACGCGGAACCTTAAAACTCCTGTCTGAGATAATACATGCGGGAGCCATTTCCGGATTCATATCTGTTGTCATAACTTCTGATTCCGGAAAATATACCTTAAGATTTCTTTTGAACTGCTCAACGAGAGTAACCCGTTTTCCTGCAGATGTTATTAAGATGTTATTCATTTCTGATATTTAAGGCGTGAACACCATGTTAGTATATAAAACAATAAACTGTTATTGAAAATTAATACAGGAAGTAGATACTGTTTTGCAGTATAATCTTCAGAAACAAGACTTTTGAGAGGAATATTCATATTACTTTTTAGTTCGGAATATGTTTTCCATATAATTTCTGCAGGCAGAGTCGACTTAATCAATCTTAAGATAAGAAAGAAGACATAACTGTCTCTTCTGACTTTCATCCTTTCTATGCATTTTTTATCTGATATCTTATGATAGTTAGAATCAATAAAGTCATTAAAATATTTAATTGCAAATCTGTAATCATCAATAATTTTAAGATAATGACTCACATCCTTTCTTGTAGTTATTGAAAATGGATTGGCCCAATAATAATAACCTTCAATATCTATATGTGCGATTCGCTTTGTATTAAAAAAGACATTCATCGTAAACATTCCGTCTTCAAGAAACCGTCCGTTAACGAATTCATATTTGTTAATTTCCAGATACTCCCTTTTAATCAGATAATACCATACACCGTTATTATAATTATATCTACCTATATAATTTTCTCCATTCATTACTTCAGTCGGCTGAGTATTCTTTGCGACTTCAGAAAAGGCGACATCTTCGCTTACCCTTCTTGAATTAAATGTCAGGATATCAAGAGATTTCTCCTGTGCCTTATTATATAATGTCGCTAATATATTCGGTCTGATAAAGTCATCTGAATCAACAAACCATACATATTCTCCTGTGGCCCGATTAATTCCGTTATTTCTGGTAGTAGAAAGGCCCTGATTCTTCTGATAATAATAATGTATGTTATCAAAACTCTTTTGATATGAGAAAACAATCTCTGCGGAATTATCCGTTGAACCGTCATCAACAATAATGATTTCATATTCGCTTTTATCAATATCCTGATTTAATAAACTATCAAGACATCGTTTTATATATGCGGCAACATTATACATTGGAACAACAAAACTGATTTTCTTTTTCATAAGACTGTAGATTATTTCTTTCTTATATTTTTTACAGAGCAAAGAATAAGAAAAACACTGATTTTCATTTTTTTCTTTTATTCTCCTTTTGCATTTCGGCATAACTTACTGTTTCTTTTATTTCATAATATTCTTTTTCAGGTTATTTTTCAGACATTAATTAAAGTCGTTTATATGTGTTTATCCGGAAAATATTAATGAAATAATTTTTGTGTAATGTATACACTATTATATCGGCTAAGTTCTAAGCAATAATTTTATTTTTTTAAGTCAACAAAATAATATTAAAGCTAATGTATGCTATTTTGTTTATAAAAACAAAATATATATAAAATATATACTATTGATTATATGTTAAAATGACATATTATCTGATTAACCAATCGATATGTTAAATAATTAGTTAATTTCAATAGGGTCTAGTTATGCAAATCAATATGTCTTAAAAGAGTATTTGATATAATAATGAGTATTTGTAGAATTTTATATACTGAAAAAAAATATAAGAATCCGGTTTTATTATCTCCGGCTCTGGTCAAACCGACCGGCGAGAAATGGTCGGATGACCTGCGGTTAGTGATCGGATGTCCTGCGTAAGGGGGTAAGTCTGCCGATGCCAGGGAATCGCATAAAAGGAACAGAAAAAAGTAAAGAACAGATAACTTTTTATTATATAATTACAGAACGTAGAATGAATTTTATACCATAAAAAAAGTTTACTGATATAGATTTCAGTAAACTCATTGTTTAAAATAATAATTTTATTTATTTCCCGTAAACGGTTCCATTGTAGCACAGTCAGCACTACTGATATCATCACGTTTTATAACCTTCCAGAAGGTAAGAATCAATATTTTCAGATCCAGCAGGAAGGATATATTTTCAACATACCATACATCATGTTCAAATTTATTTTCCCAGCTTATAGAGTTTCTTCCGTTAACCTGGGCCCAACCTGTTATTCCCGGTAAAACATTATGTCTTTTTCTTTGTCTTTCATTATATAAGGGTATATAACTAACGAGGAGCGGGCGCGGACCTATAAGAGCCATATCACCGGTTGCTACATTGAATAACTGAGGAATTTCGTCAAGCGAAGTACTTCTTATGAATTTACCTACAGATGTAAGTCTCTCTTCATCTGACAGCAGATTTCCGTCAGAATCACGCTTATTATTCATTGTTCTGAATTTTATTATTCTGAACTGCTTTTCATATTTTCCGACTCTTGTCTGAAAGAAAAAAGGATTACCGCCGTTGGCAAAAGCAAGAATTATAGTAATAAATATAATCACCGGAGACAGGATCAGTAAAGAGACTGATGCTATTATAATATCAGCTATTGTTTTAATATGTGTATATTTCATGATTTATTGAATTTAAGATAAAAGACCATCATACATTTTCTCAAGTTCTCTCCATACATCTTTCTGGTCAAATCGTGTTGATATCGCGTTTCTTGCATTGGCTGTAAGAGTTTCGGTAAGATTACGGTCTTTAATTATACTTTCCATACTTTCATAAAGAGCATCTGTGTCACGTGAAGGAATTATAAGACCGTTATATCTGTTCTTAATAATTTCATTACATCCGTTAATATCGCTTACAATACAAGGTAGTCCCATTGCACCGGCCTGAAGAACAACATTGGGAAAACCTTCTCTGTAACTTGGGAATGCCAGGATATCCGATTTTTCAAGCCAGGGGCGGACATCAGACTGAAAGCCTACATGATTTATAGCAGGATGAGAAATAATCGCCTTTTCCGTTCTTTCAGGAATTGGATCCAGATCCTTTTCAAAAGGACCCACCAATAAAAGTTCAATGTTCCTGTATTTATCATAAAGCCGGGAGAATGCCTCAGTAAGTTCTATAATTCCTTTATCTCTTACAATTCTTCCGATAAAACAGAACGTAATATTGTTTTGCCCTTTAGATTTATTTTTTTCTTTATCAGACGGTTTATACCAGTTAAGATCTATACCATTGATATTTCCGTTATGAATAATTTCTAAAGGTTTAGATGTTATTTTTTCCTTTCTGAGAGTTTCTTTTACTCCGTTGCCTTCGGGAATCACTTTTGTTGCGAAATAACAGCTTAATCTTTCCATATTTTTAAGCAGTTTTCTTTTCATTCCTGTTTCACCTTCGAAGCGCAGCCCCGTCACGGTATAGACTCTGTGTTTTATTCCTGCAGCTTTGCCGGCAATCATCGAAAGAAGACTTCCTTTTGGAGTATTTGAATGAATTATGGAAGGTTTTTCTTTTTTAAAGAATTTATATAAAAAATACAATGATGTTAAATCATTCAATAATGAAATATCTCGTTTCATTGGTATTCCTTTAATTCTTATTCCTTCTCTTTCACCTACGTTTTTCAATTCTTTATCATCATCAGATACAGCAATTACTTCATAATTTCTGTTCAAATAGGATAACTGACCTTTTAAAAGTATATCAAGCGTGGCACCGATGGTTGCTATGCGTATTAGTTTTCGTTTCATAAAATCCCGGTTTTGAATTATATATAAATATAATAAAAAATATAAAAAAAATAAACAGCGTGTTAATTGAAGATGAAAAATGTAACTTTTTAAGTTAAAAATATTATATGGGAAAATTCTTCGCGCAATCTGGAAAATAAATATTAAAATGGTAAAATGCTGAGATTTAACTCCTGGGAAAGCTATTTTATCTGTGAAAGAACATAATGCTTTAGTTTTTGTTTAATAGATTAAGGATAAAAAAAAATAAAAAAAGTATATATATGAAAACTATTTATGTTCTCAGTTTGTTTAAATAGACACTGACAGGAATCAAAAATAAAAGATAAAATAATTAATCCTGTCTTATTTTAAAGGGTTCCATATTATTCAGATATAATAGAGATTTATCTTATAAAAATTTAATAAATAAAATACAGATGTGTGGCAAGGAAATTATGAGGATATCTGATATCATTAAATAATGTTGTTCGAAAAATATCTGATTAAAAACCGGAAAGAATAGTTGATATATGGAAATACATTCATGCATTGTATGTTTTTGTGATGATTACAATATAAATGAAGTAGGAAGTATATAATTAATCTTTTGAAAGTAGTCTGTTATTGACATTAAATAAAGATAAATTTTAAAAGGTTAAGATTTGTCTTTGTTTTTATGTTATAGACGTTTATAGAAAGAAAATAGTTAAGGAAATATAATTGCATTAAATATGATTAGACTTGTTAAGGCTGCGCAATTATGCATGATTGTAATTGCGGTTTTATTGTTATTTACAGGATGTAACAGTAAAAAAAATGTTGTTTTGTTGAGAGATATCGATTACTCGAGAGACCTGAGTGAGACTGTTAAATTTAATACTGTAATACGCAAAGATGATAAATTATCAATAGTAGTTTCATGTGCCGATCCCGAATTATCAGCACCATATAATGCGCCTATGATGGGGGTGATAAGTCCAAGTGGCAGCGGTGGTGGTAATACGCAGCAAAGTGTAACGCCGGGTTATATTGTGGACAGAAACGGTTACATTGATTTCCCTACACTAGGTCGTATTTATGTAGAGGGAATGAGACGTGATGAGTTGGTTGATTTACTCAGGGATAAACTTGCAAGACAGATAAATGATCCTACAATCACAATAATGTTTTCGAATTTCCGGATAACAATGCTGGGTGCGGTAAAAGAGCCCGGAGAAAAAATAATAAAAACTGAAAGAATCTCAATACTTGACGCAATAGGACTTGCCGGTGATTTTGAGATGAAAAGTCGCAGGCGAGATGTACTTGTGGTAAGGGATAACGGAGGCAGTATATCTCACGGACGCCTTGATCTGAATTCTGCTTCAATATTTCAGTCTGATTATTATTACCTTCAACAGAACGACATAGTATATGTAGAACCGACAAGAGGAAATGTTCGTGATGGTTCAGCAAGTTCATTCCTGCCTTATACACTTGGTATTATGACATCTATAATAAGTTTGACATTAATATTCATGAACTTTAATTAAATATTAGATTATGTTTAGCGATATGCCTCATATAGACAGTCCTTCTCCAAAAGTATCTGAGAAAGAGACTCAACAAATGTTTGATCCTGTGAAAATAAAGGATAAACTCCGTAAATTCTGGTGGATGTTTGCTTTTACAATACCTCTTGCACTTGGTGGTGGATTTTATTATATAAAAAGTAGTATTCCGGTTGAACGTGCTTCAGGAACAGTCCTTGTTGACGGACTAACAGAGACAACATCTCCGGCAGATATGGTATTCGGTCAGTTTGAAGGAAAATCAAGATCCAATAAAAGTCTTGAAAAAGTGCTTTTTCAGATGCGCTCAGAAGCTCTAATGCTTGAAGTTGTAGAAGAACTTGGGCTTAATGTAAGATACTTTCATGAAGGGAAATTCCGTGAATCGGAATATTACAGAAACTGTCCCATTAATATAAAATTACACAATCCGGAAGTGGCAGCATTTATGTCATTTAAAGTGAGATGTAAAGAAAATTTACCACCGGAAATTATCGATTATTCCGGTAATCACGTGAAGGTCAATAAGGACAGTGAATTTGAAATAGGTTACGACAGGTTTACTATAAATGTCATAAATCCTCAGTTTACGGGAGATATTCTTGTAAGAACAACATCTTATGAAGGTTCGGTCGGAAGTTTTATGAACAAATTCCAGAGTTCTATAGATAATGCACCTGCAGGTATTCTCAGATTTAATTTTTATGACCCGATAGGAAACAGAGGAGTTGATGTTATAAACACTATTGTTGAATGCTATAATGTTAATGATATAAAAGAGAAGCAGCAGATATCTAACAATACATCTCATTTTATAAATGAGAGACTTGATAAGATTAATAATGAACTGGATTCTGCAGAGACAAATGTAGTCAGATTTCAACAGTTAAACCAATATGTTGCTCAGGACGGTGTAAATCAGGTCATGCAGCAGAAGATTCAGGCTTCAGAAAAGTTGCAGCAACTTAAAAATGAAAGAAACGTTCTAAGTAACATAGAATCTATACTACGTGATAAGGGTGATAATAAATACAGACTTCTGCCAATGTCTCCTACGGGAGGGATTCCGACAATTGTAAATGTTGTCAATCAATATAATGAACTCATTCTGCGCAGAAATAAAATGCTTGGAAATGCTAATGAAAAATCACCGGCTATAGTAAGAATAACATCACAGATCGATAATATGAAGATCGGTGTCGCAGATGCAGTAGGAGAGGCTGTAAAGCTTCTTGATTCTGAATATAAAATGGCTCAGCGTGAATCGAATATTGCTAGTGCACAGGTTTATCAGGCACCTAGTCAGCAGAAAGAATTCCGTTCTATTTCACGACAGCAGGATGTGAAAGAAAAGCTATTTCTTTACCTTCTTCAAAAGAGAGAAGAAGCTGAAATTTCAAAACAGACATTTCAGCCAACTTTAAAGTTCATATCAAAGGCAAGATCTTACGGAGGTCAGGGTTTCAATCCGATAATGCTTCTGGGAGGAGTAGGGTTTGCAGGTCTGGGAATTCCTTTGTGCATCATATTTCTTCTGGCAATGTTTGACAGAAAGATCAGGGGAATAGAAGATGTAAGGCGAAATACCGGAGCAACGATACTTGGAATATTACCGCATCTTGGAAAAGAGAACTCTGATATCTCAAATAATGAATTCTATCTGCAGGAATCAAGAAATATGATATGTGATAAGATCACATATCTTATCAGAACTGAAACCGGTGAAGGAAGAGTGATAATGGTCACATCAACAATGCCCGGAGAGGGTAAATCTCTTGTGAGTTCACATTTAGCAACAGCTTTGACTCATTTAGGGAAAAAGGTGATAGTTATTGGTGCGGATTTAAGAAATCCGTCTCTTCATAAATTCTGCGGAAGCGATAATCTTCAGGGACTTTCCGCATATCTTGCCGGGAAAGAGAAAAATATCAATAATCTGATTCATAAAGTCGATATATCCGGCTCCCAGGAAGAAAAATTATCTTTCAACATATTATTTGGCGGGGCCGTTCCTCCAAATCCTGCAAATCTCTTAAGCAATAATTATTTCAGAGATCTTATCGAAGGATTCAGATCAGAATATGATTATGTATTAATTGATACTCCGCCGGTAGGAATAGTTTCTGACGGTTTTACAGTAGCAAAATCAGCTGATATAAGCATATATGTTATTCGTGCCAACGTAATGGATAATAATGTATATAAACTTATAAATGAGTTACGTCGTGAAGATCGTTTACCAAATCTTGGTCTGATTCTTAATGATGTAAAACTGGGAAAAAACGGTAATAATTACGGATATGGCTATGGCTACGGCTATGGTTACGGTGCCGGAAGATATTATGACAAAGGCAATAAAAAAACTGAAAAAACAAAGAAAAAGAAACAGATAACGGCCTGAGATTATGTAATACTGTCATCAAAAAAATAACTTATGGAAAAACGCAAGATATTATTTGTAATTGAGTCTCTTAATGGTGGTGGTGCGGAGAAAATATTATCAGTATTGGTTAAAAATATTGATAAGAATAAATTTGAGATATCTGTTTGCTCTGTTGTAGACAAAGGAGTTTATAAAAATGACATTATCGGCAATTCAGAATATTCTTTTGTGCTTCCGGATGTAGATTCTCTGATGCCGGTCGTGCGCAAAACTCTATATCCTGTTTTATATAAAGCAGTCTACAAATGGCTTCCTTCAGCATGGATAATGAAATATATTGAGAAAGATGATTACGATATAATAATTGCTTTTACAGAAGGTTTTCCTACTAAGCTTGTGGCTTCTTCAAAACAAAAAAATGCCAAAAAGATAGCATGGGTACATATTGATCTTCTGAATAATCCATGGACACAGAAGGTCGGAGTATTTGGTTCCATAGAGGAAGAGAAAGAAAATTATGATGAGTTCAGTCAGATTATAGGAGTATCAGAAAATGTAATAGAATCATTCAGGAAAGTATATAAACCGAAGTCAGAAGTAAAGGTACTTTATAATCCAATTGATAATAATGAGATATTGAAGAAAGCCTTATCTGATTCCGGCTGTAAGATGATGATGAAAAAAGGGATAAATCTTGTTACCGTCGGAAGACTGGAAATGCAGAAAGGTTATGATCGTCTGATTAACGTATTGGCAAGGATAAAATCTGAAGGTATTCCGTTTAATCTGAAAATATTGGGGGATGGTAGTCAGAGAAGAGACTTAGAAGCTATGATTAAAGAAAAATCATTAGAAAATGAGATAGAACTTCTGGGTTTTAATAATAATCCTTATCCATATATTAAAAATGCCGATCTTTTTGTTTGTTCTTCAAGATCAGAGGGGTATAGTACTGTGATAACGGAATCTCTGATATTGGAAACTCCGGTTTTTACAACAGAGTGTTCGGGAATGCGGGAGTTATTAAAAGACGGTCGTTTAGGAATGATTGTTAAAAATAACACAGAAGATATGTATTCCGGTCTTAAATCTCTTATTGTCAGTCGACATAAGATCAAAGATTACAAAGATCTCATCAAAGAAGAAAATAACAGGTTTTCAATAGATAAATTAATGAAGCCAATTGAAGAATTACTCTATTTATGATAACAATATTTACACCTACATATAACAGAATGTCTACATTACCCAGACTTTATGAATCAATATGTAAGCAGACAGATAAGAATTTCGAATGGCTTATAATTGATGACGGTTCGACTGATGAAACAAAAGTACTATTTGATTCATGGAAGAAAATAAAGACTAATTTTCCTTTACGGTATTACAGGGTTGATAACGGAGGAAAAGCAAGAGCTATAAATAAGGCACTTGAACTGGCAAAAGGAAAATATTTTTTTATTGTAGACTCGGATGACTATATAACAGACGATTGTATAGAATCTTTGAATAAATGGTTTGATGAAATAAAAGATCATGAGAAGATTATCGGAGTTTCAGGAATAAGAGGGACATATACAGGAAAATATATTAATAAAAAGCCGGATATAGATTCTTTGACCGGTCATATAGATGCATCTAATATTGAAAGAGATAAACTTAATCTATCTGATGATATGGCAGAAGCTTTTTATACCGAAAAATTAAGGAATTATACATTCACAGTATGGGAAACTGAAAAGTTTCTACCGGAAGCTGTCGTATGGGACAGAATAGCTCTTGACGGATATAAACTTAGATGGTATGATAAGATAATCTATCACTGTGAATATATGGAAGGAGGACTGACCCGAAGCTCCTGGAAGTTGTTGAAGGAGAATCCTATGGGATATGCTCAAATGTTTAATATGAAATTAAACTATATAACAGGTTTTAAAGAACAGATTCAGATAATTATTCAGTTGATAAGCTGTGTATGCCTTGCAGGAAATCTTAGATATTTATTATCATCAAACAAGTTACCAATGACAATGCTATTATTTCCTGTCGGATATATTCTTTCTGTGAAACGCCGGTTTCAGTTTTACCGGATATTAAACTTAAAAAATATATGAGAAAAAAAATATTATTTGTAATAGAATCCCTTGTAGTTGGTGGTGCGGAAAAGGTTCTGATAGATCTTGTTAACGGAATGGATTCTCATAAATTCGAAATAAATGTCTTATCTATATTCAGAAAAAGTGTATTCGACGGTTATGACGAAACTTTTGAAGATCCTTTTAATCCGGATATATCTTATAGCTGGTTGTGTGATAACAATAGCCGGTTTAAGTATAAGATATTTAACTGGATATTATGTCATTTCCCGATTTTGATAGCTAAATATATATCTCTGAAAAAAAATGATACTGTTATCGCTTTCTATGAAGGTGCTCCTACACGTCTGATTTCATATATGAATAACTGCAGAAAGATGGCATGGCTGCATACGGAGGCCGGATTATCATTAGGCGATGCAGCCGACGAGGATGTAATTTCTGAATATGAAAAGTATGATAAGATAATAGCTGTTTCAGAAAGAGTGAAACAGTCTTTTCTGTCTAAAACAAAATGGGCCGACAGTAAATGTATCGTATTACATAATCCTATTATATCTGATATAGTCGTAGAAAAGAGTTTTGAAGAAATTAAAGAAAAAAGAACCGAAAAACCTTTATTCGTTTCAGTAGGACGTCTTAGTTATGTAAAAGGTTACGACAGATTAATAAAGGCCGCATCACGGTTAAAAAATGAAGGTCATGAATTTGTATTACAGATCATAGGAAACGGGGTTCTTATGGATGATCTTAAAAGGATGTGTAAAGATCTGAACGTTGAAGATTGTATAGAGTTATCCGGAAATAAGAAGAATCCTTATCCCTATATAAAAAGAGCTGACTGGTTTATATGTTCTTCCCGAACAGAAGGTTATGGAATAGCTGTAGCAGAGGCTCTTATACTTGGTGTACCGGTATTAAGCGTAGATTGTGGCGAAATGAATATATTTCTTAACAGGCAACCGAATCCGGGCATACTTATTCAGAATACAGAAGAGGAGCTGTATTACAAATGGAAACATATTCTTGAATCGCCTGAAATATGGAAAGGATATAAGACAGCCGCAGATATCAGTTCTGAATATTTTGACTACAATAAACAGGTAAAGAAAATTTCACAGTATATGTTATGAAAAGAATATTAAGGTTTATAATAATATGGATTCGAAGACAGGTTCTGGGAGTTGATATATCACCTCTGGAAATGGCTCTGAAAAACGGAATGAAGCTTGGTAAGGACTGTCATATAATGGGAGAGTGTATTCTGGATCCTGGACATTGCTGGCTGATAGAGATAGGCGACAGAGTGACTATTGCTCCCAGAGTACATATTCTTGCGCATGATGCGAGTACGAAAAGAAATCTTGATTATACTCTTATCGGTAAAGTAAAAATCGGTAATGATGTATTTATAGGAGCCGGAACCATAATCCTGCCAAATGTAACAATTGGAAATAATGTAATTATAGGATCAGGTTCAGTAATAACAAAATCCGTTCCTGAAGGAGTCGTTGTAGCAGGAAATCCTGCAAGGATAATAGGAGATTATGATAAATATCATTTAAAACGAAAAAATCAGTTTGAGAAATCTCCAAGTTATGATTACGATTATACGATTTCTCAGATTACAGAAGATAAACGTAAAGAGATGCAGGAAGCGCTTGATGATTCTGTCGGTTTTGTACGTTAAATATTCTTATCACTATGAAAGAAAAAAAGAACCCGGAGATAAGTGTCATTATACCGGTTTATCAGAGTGTCTTATACCTTGAGACTCTGTTTGAATCACTTAAGAATCAGACATTCCGCAATTTTGAAGTTATTGTTGTTGATGACGGCTCAGATGACGGAAGTGAGATATTATGTGACAGATGGAGTTCTGAAGATTCACGGTTTATAACAATACATAAACCAAACGGTGGTGTATCAAGTGCAAGAAATACAGGAATTGAAAATGCTGTATCTGAATATATCTGTTTTATCGACAGTGACGACTGGATTGATGAAAACTATCTTCAGACATTTATGGAATATTCAGGAGAATATGATCTTATGGTAAGCGGATTCTGCAGAGAAAATGATTCGGAAACAGTTAAATATCTTCCGGATGAAGATCAGCTTTTCTTTGATAAGAGATTTGCAGGGAAAATAGAGAAGCTTTGCAATATGCATCTTCTTTTCGGTCCATGTATGAAACTTTATAAGAGAGAAATTATAATGAAACATAATATAAGATTTCAGAAAGGAATTTCATATGGAGAGGATCTGCTGTATAACCTTGATTATTTTCAATATACTGAGAAAATAAAAGTATTACCGTTTGCTTCATATCATTACAGAGAAACAATAGGTTCTCTTTCTCTGAAATTCAGAAAAAATGCATTTGAGAATGAATATCTGCAATGGAAAAATATCAAGAATCTGTTTTTTAAGAAAGAAATGCTTAAAGAGATGCATGTTTATCTTAATGAGAGATTATTCTGGTGTGCATGTGACAATATCTCAAATTATTCTGATTTGAAGAAGGAACTTAATGTATATGAAAGATTTAGGCATCTGAAAAAAATATTGGGATGTAAGGATCTTCGTCTTAAAGATAATGATATACATAGCTATCCTGTAGCGGGTTGGCTTAAAAAATCCATAATAAAGCCTTATCCGGTTTTTTTATGGTTTATGATGGAAATTAAAAATATCTGATACAAATGAAAGAGAATAAGATTTTATTATATCCACACGGTGGAAGCGGAAACAGAGGCTGTGAAGCGATAGTGCGTTCAACAGCTAAGATTCTGAATGATTATACATTCGAATTGTTCTCAACAAGAACTTATGAAGATTGTGAAGCCGGTCTTGACAGTTTGTGTAAGGTATCTCCGATAAACAGAGAGGTTTCTTATAAGATGAAAGGCTTCTTAACTTCAGTGATAAAACATAAGCTTAAAATAGACCGAGAAGCTATTGATAAACTTCATTTTTCTCCTGTTCCGGATAGTTCAAAAACAGCAAAAGCAGTATTGTCTATCGGAGGAGATAATTATTGTTATGACGTTCCAAAACACCTGTATCTTATTAACCGGGAAGTAAGAAGAACCAAAACGAAAAATATATTATGGGGATGTTCCATAAATCCGGAAGCAATCGACAGGGAAATGCTTGATGATTTATATGGTTTTGACTACATATTCACAAGAGAATCTCTTACCTATGAAGCTCTGAAGAATAAGAATCTGAAAAATGTAATTCTTTATCCTGATCCTGCTTTTGTCCTATCACGTGAAAAGGCTGAACTACCTTCAGGGTTTCAGAAAAATAACACAGTAGGGATAAATGTAAGTCCGATGATCTTATCATATGAAAAGCAATCGGGGCTGACTTTGAAATGTTATATAAGACTTATTAATCATATACTGGAAAACACAACAATGAGTGTTGCTCTTATTCCGCATGTGATATGGGATCATAATGATGACAGGATTCCCCTGGAAAAATTATATGAGAATTTTAAAGGAAATGATCGCATTGTAATGATTCCCGGTTACGGAGCGGAAAAGATAAAAGACGTCATCGCTCAATGTCGTTTTATTATTACAGCAAGAACACATGCTTCAATAGCAGCATATTCGGAATGTATTCCGACTCTTGTTGTCGGATATTCAATAAAGGCAAAAGGGATTGCAACTGATCTTTTCGGAGAATGGAAGAGACTGGTTATTCCTGTGCAGGATTTAAAAAATGAAGACAGTCTTGTAGATTCATTTTCATATATCCTTAATAGTGAAACAGAAATACGTAATCATTTAAAAGAAATAATGCCCGAATATAAGAGGAGAGCGTTTGAAGCGGGACAAAAACTCACTGAATTATGCAATGCATGATTTTTTACGAAAAATGCCGGAAAACTAAATTGAAAAAAGAGGAAAATAAATCAGAAAACATTAAAACCTGTTTTCTGAAGAAAATATATAAAGAAAAATGCGAACCGTAAACAGTGTTAAAAATATAGCATCAACACTCAGCCTTACTTTGATAATGTCTGTGCTTGGATTTATGACCCGAAAGTATTTCGTTGATACGATTGGAGTACAGTATCTTGGCCTTAACGGACTATTGTCAAATATACTTGGTATGGTGACACTGATAGAGGGAGGTTTCGGAGCAAGTATTATGTATAATTTATACAAACCTCTTGCTGTCAGGGATAAACCCACAATTATTGCTTTATTTCAGTTATACAGAAAAATATATGCATATGTCACACTTGGAATATTTCTGATATCCTTATGTATTTATCCTTTTCTCGGAAACTTTATAAAGAATGACGGAGACCTTTCATATGTATCAATTGTATTTTTCATTTTTGTTTTTAATTCACTTGTACAGTATTTTTCGGCATCGCGTTGGTCAATCATTAATGCGGACCAGAAAGAATATAAACTGACTCTGATGAATTATATATATCAGATAGGTCTGAATCTGACTAAGATACTGATTCTTGTATATACCGAGAATTATATTCTTTATCTGGTAGTAGAGTCTGTATTCGGATTGACACTGGCTCTCGGCATAATCCGAAAAGTCAATAAACTGTATCCGTATATATGTACAAAGAAAAAATATGCAGTATCGCCTGAAATAAAGAAAAACATAACGACTAATGTAAAGGCCATTTTTCTGCAGAGCCTGGGAGGTTATTTTTATCACAGTACAGACAATATAATAATATCATCATTTGTCAGCATTTCAATGGTCGGGTTATATTCTAATTATTCATTGATTACAGGAATGATAAGTTCATTTATAAATCAGATAATGAATGGTTTCTCTTCGAGTATTGCGAATATGATTGCAATATCGGATAAAGAAAAGAGTTACGGAGTTTTTAAATCCTTATTCTTTATCAATTTCATATTGATATCATGGGCCGTAATAATGCTTGGATTTACACTTAACCCTTTTATAACATGGTGGCTTGGCCAGGAATATATACTTCCGTGGTACGTTCTTGCTGTTGTACTTCTTAATTTCTATATACTGGGTATGCGTCATTCAGCAAGTATATTCAAGATTAAATCAGGGATTTTTACACAAGACCGTTATTCGCCTCTGCTTCAGGGAGTAATAAACCTTATATTCTCACTTATTCTTGTCAAACCTCTTGGGATAACAGGAGTATTTCTCGGAAGTACAATAAGTGTACTGGCAATCGGATTCTGGCAGTTTCCGCGTCTTGTATATAAATATACTTTCCAATTACCATTATGGAAATATTTCAGACAATATATAATATTTACATTGACAGCTGCGATTAATCTCAGTATCTGTTATCTGATACTTGATTACATCGCTTTAGGAACAAGTATCCTGTCCATCCTTACAAGATGGATAATAATAACAGGTATAACAATCCCTCTATATTATCTTGTGTTCAGGAAAAATGAAGAGTTCGTATTGTTACTTCAGTATGTAATACTTATAAAAGGAAAATTAATGTCGGGAATAGATGTTCTTAGTGTAAAACTGAAAGAAAGCGGTATTATGATATATAATTACAAAAGAATTAAGAAATGAAGAAAAACATATTTATCTCAATTCAGTATCTTGAAATAGGAGGAGCCGAGAGAAGTCTTATCGGCTTTCTGAATGCTATAGATTATACAAAATATAATGTCGACCTGTTTGTTTATAAACATACTGGAGAATTTTTTTCATTATTACCTGAAAATGTAAATCTTCTGCCCGAGTCTAAACGTTATAAAGCATTATTAAGTCATATTAAGGATAATATCAGGTCAGGTTTCATAGATATAGCATTTGCTAAGGTTTGGGGTAGAATCAGATGGAAGTTGTTCAATAAGACTAATGATATGGAAGGGAAAGACGACTGCTCTATATTTGATTATATGTTTGCTTCCACGCTCCCTTTTCTGCCGGATATCAGTTCTGAGAAAGAATATGATCTGGCTATCAGTTATCTGATTCCTCACAGAGTTGTTCTTAAGAAGGTTAAGGCAAAAAAGAAAATTGCATGGATACATACTGATTATTCTTCAATCGGAATCAATGTAAAAGAGGAACTTCCTGTATGGAGTGCGTATGACAATATAATAACTATAAGCGAAAGTGTAAGTGAAGGTTTCTGTAAATGCTTTCCGTCACTAAAGAAACATCTTTTTCCGATTGAAAATATTCTGTCATCAGTAACGATAAAACAACAGGCTTCTCTGTTTAAACCGGCTCAGATTGAAACAGACGCTGATATAACAAGATTATGTACCATTGCCCGGTTTTCATATCCGAAAGGTATCGACAGAGCCGTAAAGATTGCATTTTATCTTAAAGAGATGAATGTAAAATTCAAATGGTATATAGTGGGTTACGGAAGTGATGAAAATATGATAAGAAATTTAATAAGAGAATTAGGTATGTCCGAAGAGTTCATATTGCTTGGAAAGCATGATAATCCGTATCCTTTTCTTAAAGCCTGTGACATATATGTCCAGCCGTCACGATATGAAGGAAAAGCAGTAACGGTACGCGAAGCACTGATATTGGGTAAGCCTGTAGTATTAACAAACTTCCCTACGGCAAAATCTCATTTTGAAGAAGGAAAAGACGGAATTATAGTCACGAATGAGGAAAAACAGGGTGCTACGGAACTGGGTGACTTTATAAATGATATTGAAAAAAGGGAAAAGATAAGAACTCATATAGATAATACGGAATATTCAAATGAGTTTGAAATAGAAAAATTAAAACAGTTGATTTAATATATGATCGGAAAAATAAATCTTTTATTTCTTATTACCTGGAATATGATTACAGGATTTTACAGACGCTTTGTTTACGGAAAGGCTTATAATGCTTCGCGTATTCAGAGGATAAGTCCGTTTGCATCGGTGATAATAAGGGAAAACGGAAAGATAAATTTTGATCATAACATAGCTGTATCTCCGGGTTGCGTGATCGAATCTACCGGATCAGGAAATATCAGTATCGGAAAAAGAACATATTTCAACAGGGGATGTATGATCAGTTCTCATGAATCAGTAAGTATCGGGGATGACTGTCTTTTTGGTCCTGACGTAAAGATTTATGATAATGACCACTGCTATGACAGAGAGGAAGGTGTAAGCCATGATCTGAAAAAAACTTCTGTATCAATAGGAGACAGATGCTGGATAGCTTCAAATGTGGTGATACTTCGGGGAACCGAGATAGGAGACAGATGTGTTATCGGAGCAGGCTGTGTGGTAAAAGGAAAAATACCTGCGGGCTCAGTTGTAAGACTTAAACAGAATATTGAAATAAACTAATATAAGGGAATATGCGGATCTTATATATAACAAATGGTATATGTGGTGTCGGAGGTCTTGAGAGAGTGCTTTCCGTAAAAGCTTCGTGGCTTGCCGGGCAGCCGGAGATAGAAGTTGCCGTATGTTCGATAAATGAACAGGACAAAACACCTTTTTATTCTTTTTCCGAAAAGATATTACGTTATAATATTGATCCGGGAACAGGAATGGTTTCTTATATAAGATCATATGTAAAAGAAATAAAAAAAGTTCTTAAAGAGTTCAGGCCTGACATTGTATCAGTATGTGACGACGGATTGAAAGGTATACTTTTCTCAAGATTATGGAATCATAAAGATTTCGGTCTGATATATGAAAGACATGTATCCCGTATAATTAACGGAAAAGATTCACTGATTAAGCGAAATATCATAAAATGGGGAACATCCGGATTCGACAGTGTCGTGCTTCTTACAGAGGGAAACAGATCTGAATGGAATTTTTTGAAGAATATCACTATAATTTCAAATCCTCTGTCTTTTCCGGTAAAAGATAGATCGGATCTGAAGAACAAAAAAGTAATAGCAGCAGGAAAAATTACACATCAGAAAGGCTTTGACATGCTTGCCGAAGCATGGGTTAAGGTAAAAAATAATTATCCGGACTGGGAAATGCATATCTACGGAGGAGAAAGCGAAGCATCAGGAATTGTTGATGAGATAATAAAGAAAAATAATCTGCAGAAAAATTTCTTTGTTCATAAGCCTGAGCCGGATATCCGAAAAAAATATCTCGAATCATCTATTTATGTAATGAGTTCAAGATATGAGGGGTTCGGAATGGTTCTGACGGAAGCGATGAGTTGTGGAGTGCCATGTATTTCTTTTGACTGTCCCTGCGGACCATCAGATATAATAAATCATGAAGAAGATGGTTTTCTTGTGCCGGCAGGAGATACAGATATCCTTGCAGAAAGAATACAGCAGTTGATGAATAGCTATACGCTACGATATGAAATGGGCAGATCAGCAAGAGAAAACTGCAAAAGGTTTGAGATTGAAGAGATCGGAAGACAATGGCTCGATCTGTTTGAAAAGATAAGGGAGGAAAAGATATGATTTCAGGGTTACTATATCAACCTATTATAAATAATACTTTGCTGGTAATCTGTGTGATATACTTTTTGATATTCTACAGTTATCAGTTTAAGAATTCGATGATTAAGGACGGTGATAAAATAATATCACTGATTATATGTATTGCATATACTCTTTTCATCGGGCTAAGACCTCTTCATCCAATTTTTGGTGACAGTGCAAATTATGCAGTAGGATATTATCATTTTCAAAACGGAGGAGAGCTTAGTCATGACGGAGACTGGTTTTTTTATGCAATTATGAAATTCTGTTCCGGATTTATGTCTGTAAATGAATATTTTCTGCTTATGGCGATATTCTATATAGGGTTTACCTGGATAGCATGTATCAGACTGTTTCCCAGATATACGACAGTAGCTTTTCTTGCTAATATAACGGCATTCTCTTTCTGGGCATATTGCTATAATGGTATGAGAAACGGATTGGCTGCATCGATTGCAATACTTGCTTTTTCTTTTATGAACAGAAAACTCATCTGTGCATGTTTTTGTGTTCTGGCAATTATGATACATAAATCTATGATGCTGCCGCTAATGTCATTTGTTCTGAGCTATTATTTCTGTTATACAAAACTCTATTTCAAAGGATGGGTAATAGCAATTGCTCTTTCCTCTGTGTTAGGAGGTGCCATGGAATCTATTCTTGCAGGATCAGGTCTTGTCGAGGATGAGAGATTCAGCAGTTATCTGACATCAACAGAGTTTGCAAGTGATTTCTCACGAACCGGATTCCGGTGGGATTTTCTGTTATATAGTTCAGTCCCCGTAATTATAGGTTATTACACTGTTATAAAAAAGGGATTCAGAGATAAAAAATATGAGATACTTCTAAATACTTATATTATAGCGAATGCTTTCTGGATACTTATAATAAGAGCTTCGTTTTCAAACAGGTTCGCATATCTTTCATGGTTCCTGTATCCGATAGTTCTTATTTATCCTTTCATATCCTTCCCATTATGGAAGGAGCAGCATAAAAAGGTAGCATACACCCTCTGGCTGCATTTTTCATTCACATACTTTATGTGGACATTTTATTGATTGTAAAGAAATTCCAAACAAGATAAATCTTATGAAAAAAACACTGACAGTATTTACTCCGGCATATAACAGAGCTCATACCATAGAGCGGACTTATCAGAGCCTCTGCAGACAGACTTTGCAGGATTTCTGCTGGCTTATCATAGATGACGGTTCAAAAGATAATACGGGAGAACTTGTAGAAAAATGGAAAAAGGAAAATAAGATTCCTATTACATATATATATCAACAGAATCAGGGTATGCACGGAGCTCATAATACTGCATATAAACATATAGATACGGAGCTAAATACCTGTATTGATTCTGATGATTTTATGCCTGACAATGCAGTAGAACTGATAGTAAAGACCTGGAGAAAAAAAGGTAATGACAGATATGCCGGTATGATTGCGCTTGATCAGATTGAAGATGGCACGATTATCGGTAAGGATTTTGACAGAGATCTTAAAGAAACTACACTGGGGGATTATTACCGCAAAGGAGGGAGCGGAGATAAGAAGCTTATATACAGGACAGAGGTAATCTGCAAATATCCGGAATATCCGATATTTAATGGTGAGAAATATGTTAGTCTTGCCTATAAATACAGTCATGTGGATCAGGATTACAATATGCTTGTACTGAATGAACCTGTTTGTACGGTTGAATATCAGACAGACGGTTCCAGTATGAATATGTATCGACAGTACTGGAATAATCCTAACGGTTTTGCTTTTATCAGAAAACATGATATGATGTTAAGCAAATCTTTCAGAGAAAAGATGCGAAACTGTATCCATTATGTGTCAAGCAGTCTGCGTATAAGGAATTATTCATTCCTTAAAGAGACACCTCTTAAACTTCATACTTTTTTAGCGGTTCCTTTCGGGACATTCTTATATCTCTATACACGGCATAAGGTGAAAAGCGGACAGAAGATGAAGATCTGATGTATAGATAAATGCGGAAAACCTAACTATACCTATATACCTGACTATGAAAAGAGAATTATCAGTTTGTGTTCTCCTCGCCGGCATAACATATTCCGCAGCCGGACAGAGTGAGAAACTGAGTTTTAATGTTAATGCCGGTGCACGAGAGTTTGAAGGAGAGGCAGATGCCTATTATAAAGGTGCGGGAAAGAGATTTACGCCCTGGTATCAGCTTGGAGTCGCTTACAGACTTAATCCGGCATATGGGATACGTATGAATCTGGGAGGATATGCAATGAAAGGTTATGCTCTGGAGGAATGCGGTCATCTTTTTTATGATAAAGATGGCAAATATCTTGTTTCTGATTTTCCTTTACCGGAATCCTGTCGTCTGGAGGATGGATGGTTTGAAGAAAAAATCAGATATGTGGATCTTTCAGTAATGTTGTTTACGGATATAAGAAAGATATTCGGATATGGTATGAAACCGAATAGCTGGGATATAAGATTTGCTGCGGGACTGTCGTATGCCCATGTTTTTCGTTATATGGGAATACCAAAGGGAGATTTTCTGAATCCTTGCGCCTCTCTGATCCTTAGAATTCCTATATGGAATGAAATATATCTTGAACTAGAAGGTAACGCGACACTTACGCCTAACGGTTTCACCGGAGAAATAGGAGAAAGTCGTTATACAGGTTATTGGGGAATGGGAGCCGGAATATCTATTCCGCTTATAAGAAAGAAATAATAGGACTAAATTTTATTCTTTATGAAAAATACTTTACCTGTCAGAATTCTTAATCTTTTTACCATAATGAATCGCGGAGGCGCTGAAAGTATGGTGATGAATTATTACAGAAAAATGGACCGAAGCAAGATACAGTTTGATTTTCTTGTACATCGGGAGGAGCGTGGGGCTTTTGATGATGAGATCGAGAGTATGGGAGGAAAGATTTTTCGTATCTGTCCTCTTAATCCTTTAAAGTTCGGAGAATATAAAAAGCAAATAGCGAAGTTTTTTGATATTCATACGGAATATAAGATTATTCACTCACACATGTCTGAATCCGGTTATTTTGCTTTCAAAGAAGCAATAAAACATGATATTCCTATAAGAATATGTCATGCGCATAATACACCTAATTATAGCGGATGGATGATAAATGACCGTATAAAAGGCATATGCCGTTATTATTTCAAGAACAGGATAAGGTCGCTCACCACAGATATGTTTACATGTAGTAATGATGCGGGAAAATGGCTTTTCGGATATGAAAACGCCTCTAGGCTTATAATGATGAATAATGCGGTTGATGCAGGATCTCTCAAATATTCTGATGAAGTCTCACAGATAGTAAAGCAGGAACTTGGCATCAACGGTAAATATGTAATTGGTCATACAGGAAGATTTAATGTTCAGAAGAATCACAAATTCCTGATAGAAATATTCCGTAAGTATTCCGAAATTAATAAAGATGCCGTTCTTCTTCTTGCAGGTGACGGAGAGCTTAAAAGCGAGATAAAAAAAGCCGTAGCTGATTATAAAATTGAAGATAAAGTGATATTTCTTGGAGTCCGAAGTGATATGGAGCGTATCTATCAGGCTTTTGACATATTTCTTTTTCCTTCTCTTTTTGAAGGATTAAGTGTGGCTCTTATAGAAGCTCAGGCAGCCGGAATACCATGTGTTGTTTCTGAAAATATATCTCCGCAGACAATCATTACCGATATTGTCGAAAAGCTTCCGATTGATAAAGGTGTATCATGCTGGATAGAAAAGCTGAAAGAGAAAGAAACTGCCGAAAGATATGATAATTATGAGTCTGTTGTTGAGGCAAAGTTTGATATAGAATCTAATGTGAAATGGCTAACGGATTATTATTTAAAAGCATTAAAATATTGAATTATGGATAAACTTATTTCAATAATATTACCGGTTTATAATGTCGGTCTTTATCTGGAAAAATGTCTTGATTCTGTGCTGAATCAAACTTACGAAAATATAGAAATAATAGCTGTCAATGATGGCTCAACCGATAATTCCGGTGATATACTACGACTTTATGCCTCGAAGGATAAAAGGATAAAACAGATAAATAAAGAAAATAAGGGATTGTCAGATAGTCGTAATGTCGGTATGGATCATGCATCCGGTGACTATATAATGTTCGTAGATAGTGATGACTGGATTGATTATAAATGCTGTGAAATATTATATAAAAGTATTGTTGAGAATAATGCACAGATAGCTTTGTTTCCATATAAACGAGAATATGGAAATGTTTCAAAAGTGAGATATCTTTTTCCGCAGGATATTATTTTGAATAAATATGACTGTGAGAATCTTTATCGTAAGCTTATAGGTCCTGTGGATAGTGAATTATCCGATCCTTCAATGCTTGATTCATATTCTACAGCCTGGGGAAAGTTATATGACAGAAAAATTATAGATGAGAGTAAGGCAAGGTTTGTCGATTTAAAAGATATAGGAACAGCAGAAGATGTACTGTTTAATATTCAGGTATTTAAATATCTGAGAAAAGCTGTTTATTGTGAATCCTGTTTTTATTATTACAGAAAAGGAACAGGAATGACATCAAATTATAAGAATAACCTTCCTCAGCGAGAGAAATATCTGTTTGAAAAAATAAGCGAAAGTATAGATATTAATAATCCTGTATATAAAACTGCACTTAACAATAGAATTGCTCTATCGGTAACAGGACTTGGGCTTAATATATTGTATAATAAAAATGTTTTGAAATCTCAGGTTGAAGAATTAAAGGAGTTTATAAATTCGGAACCTTATTCTTTGGCTGTATATAATCTTAAAACATCTGAAATGCCTCTGCACTGGAAGTTTTATTTCAGTTCAATAAAGAACAAGCAGTTTTTATGTTGCTATATGCTTTTGCTTGCAATACGCAAAATCATAACAGCCAGGAAATAAAAAATATTATTAATTATTCAATTATTATTCCTCATAAGAATATTCCTGACCTTTTAAAAACATGTCTGGATTCAATACTTGTGCGAAAGAATATTGAAATAATTATAGCCGAAGATAATAGCAGCGATGACATCGTAAAGAAATCTGTTTTTCCTGGAAAAACTGTATAAGAGTAAATACAATTAAATATTAATAATTAAATAGTGAATTAAAATGAAAATTGTTTATTGTTTAAATTCATTAGGTGAAATAGGTGGAATTTCGAAGGTTACCGTCACTAAGATAAATGCTTTGGCTCAAATAGAGGGGAATAAAATATATGCCATTATTACAGATGTATGTCAGGATAATAATTTTGACCTGCATCCAAATATAACACTGATTCATCTTCCCATAAATTATTATGAATATGATTGGAAATCGCGCTTGCATTCTATCTATAGTAGTATTGTGAAGAAAATAAAACATAAAAGGGAACTTCAGAAAGCTATTGATATAATAAAGCCTGACATTATAGTAAGTGTCGGACAGGCCGAAAAATATATGGTTCTGAGATTAAAGACAGATGCTAAGATTCTGAGAGAACTTCATTTCGAAAAAAATTTCAGATATAAATATGCAAAAGGGCCTTTAGATAAAATTCAGGCATTTATATCTAATATTTATGATTTTACATGGAGTTTCAAGCACTATGATAAGGTAATAGTTTTAACAGAAGAAGACTTAAAGACTAACTGGAGTAATCATGAAAATGTAATTTATATTCATAATCCGCTGACAGTTCCTGTAAAAGAATTTTCAATAAATAAAAGAGAAAAAAAAATTATATCTGTAGGTCGTTTGCACAGGGTTAAAAACTTTGATATTCTTATCAATGTGTTTTCCCGGATTCATAAACTGTATCCGGAATGGAGACTTGAAATATGGGGAGAAGGTAATGAAAGAAACAGTCTGGAAATGCTTATAAAAAAAGAAAATTTAGGAGACTGCATTTCTCTTCCCGGATCAACGAATGATATAAATGATAAGTTATCAAGTGCTTCGGTTTTCGCTTTTACCTCTTCTTGTGAGGGATTTGCTTTAGTTCTTATTGAAGCAATGCTTAATGGCGTCCCGCCAATAGCCTTTAAATGTCCTTGCGGTCCTGCTGATATTATTACTGACGGAGAAGATGGCTTATTGGTCGAAAATCAGAATCAAAAACTGTTTTTTAAAAAACTTTCTTCTCTTATTGCAAATGAATCTGCTTTAGAGAATATGAGAATTAATTCATATAGAAAAGCATTAACCTATACTCCCGATAAAATTGCAGAAAAGTGGATGGATGTTTTTGAATCATGTTTGAAATAACTTATTCCTATTATAATAACTGTTTCTTTAGTTACAGATTATTTATGTAATCTATGATATAATTATCAGAATATATTACCATTTCTAATCATTTGAACTAAATAATTCAGATGTTAATTATAATATAAATATACTGATTCTAAAATCAGTATTTTTTGTGTCTTCTTTTCGCAAATTCAATTTAGTTGAAATTATCTTCTAAAGAAAGGTATTTAAGATTAACTATATTAACTAATTAAGCAAAAATAAATTAATATAATTAAAAAATAACCTTGAGGGCAAAACTTATTTGGTTAGGTATATGTTTATTATAATTAAAAAACATGACTTAAAATTAAAGTCCTAAATCTATTGTTTGTATTAAATTTATAAATGTTCGATAATTATAGTAAAGGTATGAAGCAAAGAATTTGGCTTTCCCTGGCACATATGGGAGGGCAAGAACAAAAATTTATTAAGGAGGCTTTTGATACCAACTGGATTGTACCCTTAGGCCCTAACGTTGATGGATTTGAAAAAGAATTGGAAATTTGTTTGTCGGAAAGAAATGAGAACCTTAACAGAAAAAATTATGTTGTAGCGCTTTCTTCAGGCACAGCTGCCATTCATCTTGCTTTGGTGCAGGCCGGTGTAAAAGCCGGAGATGAAGTGATATGTCAATCTTTTACATTTATCGCTTCTGCAAATCCCGTTATTTATCAGTTCGCAAAACCTGTATTCGTAGATTCAGAAAAGGATACCTGGAATATGGATCCTGTGAAAATGGAAGAAGCTATTATAGACAGAAAGGAAAAGACCGGTTCTTATCCTAAAGCTATAGTTCCGGTACATCTTTATGGTATGCCCGCTAAAATGGGAGAGATAAACAGAATCGCTAAAAAATATAATATTCCTGTCGTCGAAGATGCAGCAGAGGCTTTGGGTTCATATTTTAAGAATCAGGCCTGCGGAACAATAGGAGATTGGGCTGCCCTTTCTTTTAACGGTAATAAGATTATTACAACATCGGGAGGAGGAGCGCTGATATGTCATAGTGAAGAACTTGATAAAAATGCAAAGTTTCTGGCAACTCAGGCCCGCGATCAGGCTCCGCATTATCAGCATTCTGTAGTTGGATATAATTATCGTCTGAGCAATGTTTCTGCCGGAATAGGACGGGGACAGCTGATGATCCTGGAAGAACATATAAAGCGAAGAAGAGAAATAAATCAATGGTATCGCAATGCATTAAAAGATGTGGAAGGAATATCGTTCCAGTCAGAACCTGATAATGATTATTTTTCTAACTACTGGCTTACGTCGATAGTTATTGATCCTGAAAAATGTGGAGGAAAAACAAGAGAGGATATTCAGGATATGATGATAAAAGAGGATATTGAGGTGCGTCCTTTATGGAAACCGATGCATTTACAACCTCTGTTTAAAGATGCTCCGTATTACGGAGGAAAAGTTGCAGAAGATCTCTTTAAAGGCGGCCTGTGCTTACCCTCGCATCCGATGCTGGATGAAGATGACCTTAACCGAATTGTAGAAGTTATAAAACAAGTTGTTTGCGTAAATGAACCTGAACTTACTTTAGCAGAATGCTTCTGAATTTGATATATTTTTATAATTAAGTGTGTTAAGAATTAGTTGATAGGGACTTATCAATTAAAATGCGATGATATTATGAATTATTAATCATCCTTTTCTATGAAAAAAATAAAGAAACAAATTGCTTTCTGGATTAACGGTTTATTATTGGAGTTAAGCAAAAAGAGTTTTTTCAGAATATATATGCCATGCTGGCTGGTTTTATTTACCGATATGATTTTGGTTCTTTCCTCCTATATGATTCTTCAGTTTATATACGGAACTATCAGCGGAGATGTAATATTTACTCCTTTAGGAAATGCAATGTATTTTTCAATGGGAATATATCTTATAATGGAACTGACATTCGGTATTTACAAAGGAATCGTACGTTATTCGGGAATAAATGAATTGGGGCGGCTTCTTGCATATGTGGGAAGCAGTTCACTAATGCTGATAATAATAAATGAATTATTCAGGACACTTAACTTAAATACTCCATTTCCGGGAGGGACATCTGTGATTCTGCTTGGAGGAATAGCATTTATAATGCTCTTTATCTCCAGAATCGGAGTTAAATATCTCTTTTATTTCATTCAGCTTGCGACTACATCGCAGATGAGAGTGATTATTTACGGAAACGATGTAAAATCGCTGGCCATAGCACAGAGTATGGAGCTTGATAAAGAGATGAGATATAAGCCAGTATGTCTTTTGAATACACTTAAATCATCTTCTCCGATGAGGATTGATTCCATTCCGGTTTACAGTATGCCCCAGACAGAAGAAGAGATGTTTGTTCTTATGGATAAAGTGAACTGTAATCATCTGGTCTTTCACGAGGAGCATCTTAAGAAAATTCCAGCCGAACAGCTTGATCTTTTTCTTGATACGAAAATGCATCTGTTGGTTAAAGGAGGCGTTTCAGACCTTAAGGGACACAGGTATAAAGAAAGGATATCTGTTAATGAAATAAAGATAGAAGATTTGCTTGAACGAGATGTTATCCATACCAGCAGTCCGGAGGTTGAAAACAGTCATCGTGATGCTGTTGTTCTGATTACCGGTGCTGCCGGGTCGATCGGAAGTGAAGTTGTTATGCAGGTTGCAGCCTTTAAACCTAAACTGATTGTTCTGTTTGATAATGCGGAGACTCCTCTTTATAACATAGAATTAAAAGTAAATAATGTATTTCCTGATGCGAAAGTGATAATTATGATAGGTGATGTAAGAAATAAAGAACGCCTTGAGTATGCTTTTGATAAATTCAGACCTGAAATAGTCTATCATGCTGCAGCATATAAACATGTTCCGATGATGGAAAGATATCCTTCGGAAGCAGTAAGGGTGAATGTAATGGGTACCTGCAATGTTGCGGATATGGCTGTTAAATATAACTCTCAGAAATTTGTTATGATTTCTACCGATAAAGCGGTAAATCCGACGAATGTTATGGGAGCTACAAAAAGGATAGCTGAAATTTATGTTCAGTCGCTGAACCTTTGGTTGCATCAGTTTCCCCTTGAAAAACAGAGACGACCTCATTTTATTACTACAAGATTCGGAAATGTTTTGGGATCAAACGGATCAGTTGTTCCTCTTTTTAAAGAACAGATTTCAAAAGGAGGTCCTGTTACAGTTACTCATAAGGATATAATCAGATACTTTATGACAATTCCAGAGGCTTGCCGCCTTGTAATGGAAGCCGGATGTATGGGAAAAGGAGGCGAGATATTCGTGTTTGACATGGGAGCTCCCGTAAGAATATATGATCTTGCAAAAAGAATGATATGCCTTACCGGGCTCACTCCGAATAAGGATATAAATATTATTGAGACCGGATTACGTCCGGGAGAAAAACTGTATGAAGAACTTCTTAATGATAAAGAAAAGACTCTGCCTACTTATCATGAAAAGATAAAAGTGGCAAAAGTCCGCAATTATGATTATGATGAAGTAAAATCAGCATTAAAGGAACTTATTAATCTTGCTCTTGCAGCCAAAGATTATGATGTTGTTCGCTGCATGAAGGAGATCGTTCCTGAATTCAAGAGTAAGAATTCAATTTATGAAAACCTTGACAAAGAAATTCGTCAGATAAAACTTTTGAGTGAAAAGGAACCGTTGAAAGAAGCGATTTAAATTCTCAGTATTGTCAGTTTAAATTACGTACTTATCAAATTAAAATTTATAAGAATCAATACCTTA
>CAMTON010000027.1 GCA_947074105.1 uncultured Bacteroidales bacterium | reverse complement strand
TATGCATATATGAGAAGTATTTAAGGTCGTCTATATTCTTTAAATCCTGAATAATGATTCTCCCGTCTTTTCTGATTCCAAATTCTATACGGGATGATAAAAACTATTTTTGAGTATCTTATTAAAGATATGTAAAAAATTAACAATTACAATATTTATTTATAAAAAATAGTTTTTTACGTTAAATTGGTATTAAGAAAAATGCAATATGATTATAAAAACAGACTTTTTAAAGTGAACTCCGGCCACCGGTTACTTCGATCACCATATATAAGGTCGAACGGATTCTTAAAAGGAGTTTTGAAAATGAATTTAAATTTAATAAATAAACGCATTCCGCATTAAAATCTAAAATTTTCATTTTGCAATATATAAATAGCAAAAAAAATAGTTCATTTGCTATCTCCATATTGCAATTATTTATATTTTTGTACCGAATTTGATAAAAAGGGATACTTTTTTCAACATTCAAAGGATAATAAAACAACTCCGATTAATATTATATCCATTATGGAATTGATGAATCAGTTTATTGCGCGTGCAAAAGCAAACAAACAGCGCATCGTTCTTCCTGAAGGAACAGAAGAAAGAACAATGAGAGCTGCCGATCTTATTCTGGCAGACGGTCTTGCAGATCTAATCCTTATAGGTGAAGCTGCTGTAATCACAAAATTTGCTCAGGAAAACGGTCTTGAGAATTTGTCAAAAGCTACAATTGTCGATCCTAAAAACAATGAGAAGAAAGAAGTATATACAGAACTTCTTTTCAACCTGAGAAAAAGCAAAGGTATGACAATGGAGCAGGCGGAAAAACTGGTTGAAAATCCATTGTATCTTGGATGTCTTATGATTAAAAACGGAGATGCTGACGGCGAAGTAGCCGGAGCTGCCAACACAACAGGCGACGTTCTTAGACCTGCGTTCCAGATCGTTAAGACTGCACCTGGTGTAAGCGTAGTATCAGGAGCATTCCTTATGTTCATGCCTGATAAATCTTATGGAGACAACGGCCTTATGGTATTTGCCGACTGTGCCGTTAATCCTAATCCAAATGCTCAGGAACTTGCTCAGATCGCTGTTACAACAGCTAAGACTGCAAAAGGTCTTGCAGGAATCGAGCCTAAAGTTGCAATGTTGAGCTTTTCTACTAAAGGAAGTGCTAAACATGAAATGGTTGACAAAGTTGTCGAGGCTACAAAACTTGCAAAAGAAATGGATCCTTCACTTATGATTGAAGGAGAACTTCAGGCTGACGCTGCTATTGTTCCTTCAGTAGGACAGAGCAAAGCTCCGGGAAGTGAAGTTGCAGGAAAAGCTAACGTATTGGTTTTCCCTTCTCTTGAAGTTGGAAACATAGCATATAAGCTTGTTCAGCGTCTTGCTGGAGCTACTGCAGTAGGACCGATTCTTCAGGGTATCGCTGCTCCTATCAATGACCTTTCAAGAGGTTGCTCGGTTGATGATATTTACAAAGTCGTTACTATTACTGCTAACCAGGCTATCGCTAACAAACAGTAATATCCTGTATTTTAGAATTATCGCCGGCAAACTTTCCGGCTGATATATATTGAAATCTCAATTCGACAATATGATGCCGGAGAATTTAAACAAAGCCGGCAGATAAACGTTTACAGACTAAATATTTTTTTGAGGTAAAACTCATAAGCCAATAAATACAAATCATATTTATGAAAATCTTAGTATTAAACTGCGGAAGTTCATCTGTTAAGTACAAACTGATGTCAATGACAAACAAAGACACTCTGGCTCAGGGTGGAGTGGAAAAAATCGGTCTTTACGGTGCTTTCCTAAAGTTTACAGATAACGACGGTAAAAAAGTAGTTTTAGAACATGCTATGCCTGATCATCAGGAAGCTATCGACTTTATCCTTAAAACTCTTATAAGTAAAGAATACGGTTGTGTAGAATCTCTAAATGAGATCGATGCTATCGGACATCGTGTAGTACACGGAGGAGATAAATTCAGCAGCAGTGTTCTTATCACTGACGAAGTGCTTCAGAAAATCACTGAATGTATTCCATTGGCTCCGCTTCACAACCCACCAAACATTGAGGGTATCAAAGCCGTAGAAGCTCTTATCCCGGGTAAACCTCAGGTTGCCGTATTTGATACAGCATTCCATCAGACAATGCCTCAGGCTGCATACATGTATGCTCTTCCATATAAAATGTATGAAAAATATGCGGTTCGCCGTTACGGTTTCCACGGAACAAGCCACCGTTATGTTTCTCAGAGAGTATGTGAATTCCTTGGCGTTGACGTAACAGAACAAAAAATCATCACTTGTCACATCGGTAATGGTGGTTCTATCACTGCTGTACTTAACGGAAAATCAGTTGATACTTCAATGGGATTCACTCCTGTGGAAGGTCTTATGATGGGAACTCGTTCAGGTGACGTTGATGCAGGCGCTCTTGCTTACATCATGGAAAAAGAAGGTCTTAGCGCTGAAGGTATGTCTAACCTTGTTAACAAGGAAAGTGGTGTTGTAGGTATTTCTGAAATCTCTTCAGATATGAGAGATATCGAAAACGCAGCTGCAGAAGGCAACGAAAGAGCTATACTTACTCTTGCTATGTATGACTACCGAATCAAAAAATATATTGGAGAATATGCTGCTGCTATGGGCGGTGTAGATATCATCGTATTTACAGGTGGTGTAGGTGAAAATCAGTGGGAAACTCGCCGCGTAGTATGCCAGAACATGGAGTATATGGGTATCGAGTTCGATGCTGAGAAAAATGACCGTCTGAGAGGCGAAGAAGCAATTATCAGCAAACCATCTTCAAAAGTTAAGGTTCTTGTAATTCCTACTGACGAAGAGATCATGATTGCTCTTGATACTCAGGAAATCGTTGCTGAAATAAAAAAATAATTTGAATTGAATTATATAATTGAAGATAAAAAATGGACTCTGTATTCAGAGTCCATTTTTTTATGTCCTTAAGGATATTCCATTATAATAAAAGCTCAGATTTTCCGGGATAAAACCGAAAGATCCGAGCTTTTCTGTTTCTTTATAAATTCACTGATATCTCTCTCTTACAACAATCTTTTCAGCAATTGTTTATTAATAAAGAGATGAGGATCATTATTATCCGGGAAATGATGATATGATAATATGATAAAACTATAAGCAAATGATTAACCCGGCAGAGATGAGTTTATTTCCAGTTCGCTGAAATTAAGTTTCTCTTCAAGATAACTTAATCTTTTGATCTGTTTATAAGCTGTCATGTCTATCATACAGGGAACTATCGAAACATAACCCTGACTAAGAGCCCATTCGTCGGTATCTTCTGCATCCGGTTCCATATTGTGGAAATATCCTGTAAGCCAGAATGCTTCATTTCCACTCTCATCAACTCTTTTTTCGTACTCCTTTGTCCAATAGCCATTAGCCTGGCGGCATATCTTTACGCCTTTCATTTCCGGAACATGAGGAATATTCACATTCAGACATACTCCCTTTTCAAGTCCGTTTTGAAGAATATTTTCCACAATGCGTTTGATATAATTTTCAGCTTCAGCAAAATCAGACTCAAATTTATCATCACAAAATGAGAAACCGATAGAATCTATATTATTTATACATCCTTCCATAACAGCACCCATAGTACCTGAATAGATGATGCATACAGCAGAGTTTGAACCATGATTAACTCCCGAAACGATAAGGTCGGGCTTTCTGTCCAGAAGAGTATTCATTGCAAGTTTAATGCAGTCGACCGGAGTTCCGTTTGTCTTATAAATAGAAAAGTTATCTTCCTGATAAACTTTCTCGAGCTTCATCGCTTTGTTCGGTGTTATGGCACTTGACTGTCCCGAGCGTGCCGAATCAGGAGCTACAACTACAACTTCTCCAAATTCTCTGATAGCCTGACTTAATACATATATTCCTTTTGCATCAACACCATCATCATTTGTCACTAATATTAACGGCTTCTTTTCACTCATAATCTTTTTAGCTTCTGATTAATAATATCCTGATAGAGGATTCAGTCATTATAAACATATATAATAATAAAAAATGACAGAAATTTTTGTTTACTAAATATATCAATATACACCTCTAAACTTCGGTAAATAAAGTAATTTAAACTTTATGCAAAGATAAATATAGAATGAGTTTAAATAATATACTAAATAATAAAATTATTAAATCAACTGTTAAATTATTGTATTAAGAGAATAGACTATAACATATTTTGGGCAACACGTAACGATATCATATGCCGAATAAAGAGAAAAAGTAATATTTTTTTTGATTCTTATAGAGTGAATTTTTTTCATGATACGTAATAAATATACAGATTCAGAAAACAACGGAGCATCATCAGTTTGAAAAACAAGGGCAGATGAATACCTTTTTTTATTATAAAAATAAGAAAAAGACATAGATGAATTAACAAAAGGACAGGGCGCAGACTCCTTTTGGCTGATGATATAATTATGATTGATTTATTTTTTCCAAATCAAACAATATGTATCATGAAAAAAGATTACATCTTATTACTTATGTCGATGCTCGGAGCACCGGCCTTAATGATTCAGGCACAGACCTATAGTCTGTATGACCTTACAACCGGGCAGTTTGCAGAGGGAGGGAACGAACAATGGTGTTTTGAGCGCCATGACCTGAATGCCGGAACCTTTGAAAAATTCACAACTTATGGTGACCACAGCACGGCCGTAAACTATTATGATCAGTATCTGACCGAGCGTTTCTGTCTTTATCCGATAATGAACAGACCTGCAAGCGGAACCCAGTATGAAGTAAAGCGAAATGCCTGGTTTACCGCTCCCGGAGAATATGTGTATATCGCTGAAGAATATCCTGACGGAACATCAATAGGAACAAACCTAAGATATGGCGACAATTATCCCGATTCTTTAAGTGGTTACGAAGTTTATGCGCTGCATACCGGAGTCAGTGCCGCGATTACTTTTACAGTTCCTGAAGACGGTTATTATAAAGCGGATATGAGAATCATTCGTCAGGATCTATGGAACAGTATTGGCCCGATGAAAGTATATCAATATTTCAGATTTAACGATGATACCGATAAATCATACCCAATGACAGGTGATTTCTCATATGGAATAGGCGAAGGTATCGATCCGTGGGCATCAGGTAAAGAAAGCCTTTATAATAAATATTTTGCCATGATTCCCGAGTCTCCTACCGTGAACGGAAACAGCGGAAAACCTTTCAGAGGACTGCCTTCAAACAGCGTTACAGAATACTTCTTTTTTTATGCCAAAGCAGGCGATAAACTTTCATTCGACACAGATGCGAGATCGACAGGAAATACAGAGAACACTCCGCGCGGGGCTTATGCCCGCTCAAAATGGACTAATCTAAGTGTGACAAAAGTGACAGAACAGGAAGCGATAGTGGATTCAAAATATATAAACCCATATTTCTCCGATCCGGAACTTGAAGCGGCACTTGAAACTTTACTTGAAGAAATCAATAAGATTTTCATCTCTTCCAACAATTATTCTCAGGCTGCTCTGACTGAACTAGGTAACTATGCTTCAGTCGTTGAAGACCGTTTCTATGATAACAATATAATGGCAATGGAGATTCCGTCTATAATTGAAGAACTCCAACGTTTACTCACAGTCTGCCGTGCTTCGGAAGGTGGTCTGAAGCTACATTATAACTTTGACAATGTAGACGGATTAACCGTTACCGACGCATCAGGACAAAACAATGACGGAACTCTTAAAAACAATGCTTCAATAGTAAGGATAGGCGACTATAATGTTCTTGATCTTGGTTCTTCAAACGGTTATCTTGATATGGGAGAAAATATAGGTAATGTAGTATCAGGAATGACCGACTATACTGTTTCTGCTTACTATCGGGTTGATGAAGATGCTCCTTTCAGTGGCAACGGTTTCATGCTTTTCGCTTTCTCTTCGGTTGCTGCTAACAGTGCATCGGCAGGAGAATATATATTCTACCGCCTCCCTGATAATGAATATGGTGTTTCTTCTGCTGGCTGGAGCAACGGAACATCGGTAAAAGGCGGCCAGGATGGATTAAAAGGTGAGTGGCAGCATCTTATCGTTCAGCAGAAAGGAAACACTTGTATAATATATCTGAATGGAGAAGAACTAATATCACAGGAATTCCCTACAGCGACATCTAAGATATCAAAAGCAACTCCATACAATTGGATAGGACGACCTCCGTTCAGTGGTGATAATTATCTGAAAAATACACTTGTTTATGACTTCCGCCTATACAACTATGCTATTGCAGATGAAGAGATCGCCGAACTTGCTACAGAAGTTGAAAAACTTGAAAAAGCTACCAATTTCAGTGATAACGGCGATTATACGGAACTCAATAAACTTATATCTGAATACAGCAGTTTTGTCGGCAATATTACTCTTGGAGAAGCCGCAGGTTCATACAATGAAGCCGATGTAGAAGATTTCAGAAATATTCTTGAAATTTCAAGAATGATGGCTGCTGAAAATACATCGTCGCAGATAAAGATCAACGCTCAGACTCTCGCTCTTAAAGAAGCCTTTGAAACTCTGACCGGTAAAGTTAACTTCGATAAAAATGGACTTGACAATGGTTTGTATCATATCCGTATTGCGGATACTTATTATCTTACAAACAAAGGGTCGGAAGATATGCCTAACGGTTCGGCGTTCAAGGTTTCAAACGGAGGTCTTAATGAAGACAGGATAAATGAAGATATGAGTCAGGTATTCAAAGTGGCAAAAGTTACATCTCTTAGCGAACCGAGATACTCTGTATTCAGTGAATTTGATGAAGACGGAACTTTCAGACATATTACTGAAAAGACAGAACTTCAAAGTTCTTGGGGTAATCCCGGAGGCGGAACAAGTGGCAGTGATGACGACTGGAGAACTTTCAATATCTATTTCAATGGTACGAAATATGCTATTCAGAATGCGGGACGATCTTCGTCTTCCGGTTACTGGTATTATGATGAAGCAAATCAGAGCCTTGTTAAAGGTGGTTCTTATCCATCTTATGTGTTTGATTTTATACCTTATGATCTTTCCGGAATAAAAGATGTCAACATAAGTGATGTCAGAATTATGACGGCAGAAAACGGTATAAACGTGATTACAGATTCCGCTGTCGAACTTACAGTATATACTGTCTCCGGTTCGGTGATTTCAAGACAGAATATTGCATCATCTGTGTTCATTCCTGTCGAAAAAGGTATCTATATCGTAAAAGCCGACGGTTTGGCTGTAAAGATACTGGTTAAATAAATAATTTAAGATTGTGATTTTTAAAGTGAAAAAGGTCTGCTTCATCACGAAGCAGACCTTTTTGTATAAAAAAAATTCCGAAAAATAAAATTCAGTTAAGATAATCCGGTTAACCTCTCTTTTTGCTAAATATCCCGGCAGTGAGGAGGACGGCTCACTGCAGATGATTGACCGTCTGCTGTCCGGAGTCACATCGTGTACCCTCCGAGACAAAATCGTTTCTCCGTAGGAATTCGCATAAAAAAGAGCAGTAAAAATTAATCTATCAGTTTAAAATATTTCAGGGCATTTGCGATTCCGTTATCGTCGACAGAAGTCGTTACATAATCGGCAGCATCTTTTACGCTCTGACTCGCATTTCCCATTGCTACACCTATACCTGCTTTTTTCAGGATCTCTATATCATTGCCTCCGTCGCCGAAAGCCATAGCGTTTTCAATGCCAAGACCCATATGTTCAAGAAGTTTTTCCATCCCAACCCCTTTATCATTGCCTTTTTTTATAATATCAGTGAATACATGACTCCATCTCGGAAGTTCGCATCCCGTAAGAACATGCTCTTCCATATATTTGTCTTTTTTCTCTTCGAAAAATCCCATGCACTGAAATATGTCATAATCCCTTGCTTTTTCAATAGGGGCAAGAGGCGGAACCTCTACATCAAGGTGTTCACAGATATGTTTTACATCGTCGTTAACCGAAGAAATAAACCATCCGTCCTTATGCATAAAGGCAAAAGGAAGATTATTATCCTTATTCCATTCTATTATTTTTTCTATTTCCTCAGGTTTGAAAGATGACTTATAAACATCGGTGTCTCCGACAAAACAATAACATCCGTTAAGGGTCAGATACGCATCAAAATGGATATGTCTTACAGAATCAAGTAGAAATTCAGGACGACCTGTAGCAACAATCACTTTTATTCCCTTTGCCTGAAGCTGTTTTATCGCCTCTATCGTCGACTCAGGAACTTTGTGAGTATTAAATGACAGCAATGTGCCGTCAACATCTAAAAAGACCGCTTTTATTTTATTCTCCATAACTTCTGATTTCTAATGAATAACACAAATAAATATTTTAAAAAGAAAAACACAACCTGCCATTAAAGGCGGATTGTGTTTTCCCGGAAATATAGAATGAAAATCTTAGTCGATATATTCAAATCCTGTGTATGGCACAAGTGCCGCAGGGATTTTAATTCTTCCGTCAGCCTGCTGATGGTTTTCAAGAAGAGCTGCTACAATACGCGGAACCGCAAGTGCAGAACCGTTAAGAGTATGACAAAGCTGAGGTTTTTTATCTTCTGATTTGAAACGGCATTTCAGACGGTTAGCCTGGTAGCTTTCAAAGTTAGATACAGAAGAAACTTCCAGCCATCGTTTCTGAGCAGCAGAATAAACTTCGAAGTCAAATGTAAGTGCTGACGTGAAGCTCATGTCTCCGCCACATAGACGAAGTATGCGCCATGGCAGTTCAAGTTTCTCAACAAGAGTCTGTACATATTTCACCATCTCGTCAAGATCGTTGTATGAAGAATCAGGATGAGCGATTCTTACAATTTCCACTTTGTCGAACTGATGAAGACGGTTAAGACCGCGAACATCCTTACCATATGAACCTGCTTCGCGACGGAAACAAGCCGAATAAGCAGTGTTCTTAACAGGAAGTTCTTTCTCGCTAAGAATCACGTCACGATAGATGTTTGTAACCGGTACTTCAGCAGTAGGGATAAGGTAAAGCTTATCTTCCTGGCAGAAATACATCTGACCTTCTTTGTCAGGAAGCTGTCCTGTTCCGAAACCTGATGCTTCATTCACTACGTAAGGAGGCTGTACTTCTAGGTAGCCGGCATCTCTTGCGTTGTCAAGGAAGAAATTGATAAGTGCACGCTGCAGGCGGGCACCTTTGCCTTTGTAAACAGGAAAACCTGCTCCGGTGATCTTAACTCCAAGTTCGAAGTCGATAAGATCGAATTTTTTTGCTATTTCCCAGTGAGGAAGAGCATCTTCCATAAGTTCAGGTACGGCACCACCTTCACGCTCGATAACGTTGTCTTCAGCCGCACGGCCTTCAGGCACCGTGTCATGAGGAAGATTTGGTATTGTATAAAGAATCGATAGAATTTCTTCTTCAGAAGTTTTCATCTTAGCTTCTGCCGATTTGTTTGTTTCTTTAAGCTGGGCAACTTTAGCTTTGGAAGCTTCTGCTTCCTCTTTTTTACCCTCTTTCATAAGTGCACCGATGGATTTCGAAATTGCATTTACTTCAGCAAGATTTTGATCAACTTCAGCCTGCGCTGCACGACGCTCTTTGTCAAGTTCAAGAATCTTTTCAACAGATTCACGAGCATCGAAATGTTTTTTTGCCAGACGACGAATAACCTCTTCGGTATTCTCTTTGATGTAATTAAGCGTTAGCATAAAAAATAAAAATTTATATTTCGATATTATGTTTTATCAATTGTGACAATGCTTTTTCCCTTCATTGATGGTGGGGATTCTATAATTATGCATTTACGCGACAAAGATACACAAAAAGAAAACTCCCGTTTTCATACAAATGTATAAAAACGGGAGTTATTTCATTTTTATTGAATAAAAACCGGCAATAATACCGACATTCAATAATTAAATCTCTTAGTTTAGAGGTTCGATTGAAATGTAAGAGCGGTTTTCGCCTTTTTTACGGAAAGAAACTGTTCCGTCAACAAGTGCGAAAAGAGTATGGTCTTTACCGATACCTACATTTTCACCCGGATGATGTGTTGTACCTCTTTGGCGTACGATGATGTTACCAGCTTTAGCAAACTGTCCACCGAAGATTTTAACGCCTAATCTTTTGCTTTCGGATTCACGTCCGTTCTTAGAACTACCGACACCTTTCTTGTGAGCCATTTTCTTCTAAATTTTAATGATTAAGCAACTACTTCTTTAATTAACAATTGTGTAAACTGCTGACGGTGACCGTTGCGTTTTCTGTATCCTTTTCTTCTCTTTTTGTGAAAAATGATAAGTCTTTCACCTTTGATCATAGGAGCGATAACTTCGCAAACTACCTTAGCACCTTCGATAACCGGAGCACCTACAACGATATCTCCGTCTTTGTCTGCAAGAAGAACTTTGTCGAATACTACTTCGGCACCGTTAGTTGCTTCTGCAATGTGGTGAACATACAATTTACGGCCTGCTTCAGCCTTAAACTGCTGTCCCTGAATCTCAACGATTGCGTACATCTGTTTATTTAATTTTTACAGGTTTTCTCCGCAAGGCGCGACCTCTCTCTTTTGGTCAGCTTGTTAGCCTTAATCGGAATCAGTGTGCAAAGATAACTTTTTTATTTAAATCACACAATACATCATCGCATTTAAATGCATAATTTATAGGATTGTAAATATTAAAATTTCCAAAGATAAATTCAGGTTTTTTATTGATAACAGTAATGTGTTTAGTGAAAAGTTATAATAATCGTATAATTATTTACGGTAATAGTTTTATTTCGTCATAAAAATTTCATTTCTTTGCACTGTTTTCGAATAATCATTCGAAAACACCTAAGATATTGATTTATCAGACTTTTATATTGATAAAAGATGAAATAGAAAATATATGAGTAACTGAAATCAACTCTTCGGTTTTATAAGGATAGAATATTCAGGTTTAAGGGTGTGGAAATGGCTTCGTAAATATTAAGAAACGACGCGTTGAGTTATGGTTGTGATTGCTTGAAGAGGAAAAGAAATTTGAATTCTATTAATTAATATAGACTATTGAGAAAGATATAGGAAAGGAGGAATTTAATGTTCCTGCCTGAAAAATGAGAAAAACAATTATAGGTAAATAAACAAAAAACAAATGCTAAAGATGATCAATTCTATGTCACGTAACCTGATGTTAGCCGGGTTGTGCCTTCTTCTTTTCGCTTGCGGCGAAACAGAAACAAAAAGAGAGGTGATACGTACTGTGAAAGTTGCTAATGTAGAATCAAGTACGGAAATTAAAAAAGACTTCTCGGGTGTTGTAGAAGCAGTAGAATATGTAAAACTGGCTTTTCGTGTAAGCGGACAGATCGTTGAGCTTCCTGTTATAGAAGGACAGAAAGTGAAAAAAGGCGATCTTATTGCTAAAATCGATCCAAGAGAAATCTCCCTGCAGTATGCTGCCGACAAAGCTTCTTATGAGACTGCTTCAGCTCAGCTGGACAGAAACAAACGTCTTCTTGAAAAACAGGCTGTTTCAAAACAGGATTACGAAGTTTGTGTGGCAAACTATGAAAAAGCAAAATCTGCTTATGATCTTTCAACAAATAATATGAATGACACTTATCTTGTTGCTCCGTTCAACGGATCAATTGAGCGTCGTTATGTAGAAAACTTCCAGCGTGTGAATTCAGGCGAAGGTATCGTTCAGCTTGTAAACACAAATAAACTGAGAATCAAATTCATCATGCCTGATTCTTATCTGTATCTTCTTAAAAACAAAAACCACAGTTTCTCTGTAGAATTTGATATGTTCAAAGGGCGTAAGTTCAATGCTCAGATCGAAGAATATCTTGATATTTCAACCAATAGAGCTGGTATTCCTGTAAGTGTCATAATCGATGATGCTAAGTTTGACAGAAATGTATATGAAATCAAACCGGGATTTACATGTAACATACATCTAAATTCAGATATCAGTAGTTATGTCCAGGATAATATGATGGTAATTCCTCTTAGCGCGGTATTTGAAGAGGCGGCAGGTTCTCAGAAATATGTCTGGGTTATTGAAAACGGTAAAGTAGTAAAAAGAACAATCAGAATGGAATCACCGACAGGAAATGCTCATGCTTATATCTCAGAAGGTGTGAAAGTTGGCGAAACTGTAGTTACTGCCGGTGTCCATCAGCTAAAAGATGGTGAAGCGGTTAAAATTCTGAAGAAATAACATTAATGCTGAAAAGATCTGTAACAGTCACATTATCAGAATAATCATACAGGCAGATCGTTTACTATCAATATTCCAGATAAAAAAATAAAATTATGAATTTAGCTAAATATTCACTTGATAATGCTAAGGTGATATATTTCTTTCTTGCCCTGATGCTTTTCGGAGGTATCATGTCGTTTGACAAACTGGGAAAAAAAGAAGATGCTCCTTTCGTTATCAAAACCGCGGTGATTATGACCAATTACCCCGGTGCGGCACCTGATGAAGTTGAAAGACTTATCACAGAACCTATCTCCCGTGAGATACAGAGTATGAACGGTGTCTATAAAATCAAATCCGAGTCAATGTACGGAATGTCGAAGATCACTTTCGAACTTCTTCCTTCATTAGGTGCGGATGAGATACCTCAGAAATGGGATGAACTTAGACGTAAAGTGCTTAACATAACACCGTCACTTCCTGCAGGGGCATCCACTCCTAAGGTAAGTGATGACTTCGGAGACGTATTCGGTATTTATTATGGTCTTACAATGGATGATGGGTTTGACTATGATGAACTAAGAGACTGGGCTGAAAGAATTAAGACAAAGCTTGTAACAGCTGACGGCGTTATGAAGGTAGCTCTTTTCGGAACTCAGACAGAAGTTGTCAATATCTTTATTCCGGTAAATAAACTTGCTGGTATGGGGATTGATCCTTCTGTTATTTCTCAGCTTCTTCAGTCGCAGAATCAGATCATTAACACAGGTGAAGTACGTGCGGGACAGCAGCAGATCAGAATGCTTGCCAACGGTATGTATGCATCTATTGAGGATCTTAAGAATCAGACTCTTAACACATCATCCGGACTTCTGAAACTGGGTGATATCGCAAGAATCGAAAAAGGTTATATGGATCCTCCGGGAACTATTATGAGAGTGAACGGTAAGAAGGCCATCGGTATCGGTGTTTCTACCGACCCTAATAAAGATGTTGTAAAAACTGGTGACCTTGTACGCGGAAAACTTGAAGAAGTTCTTCCACTTATGCCTGTTGGTATGAATCTTGAGAATCTTTATCCTGAAGATATCATTGCCCGTGAAGCAAACAACGGATTTATCCTTAATCTTATAGAATCTGTGGCAATCGTAGTTGTCATTATCATGCTCGTGATGGGATTCAGAGCAGGTATGCTTATCGGTTCTTCCCTTGTATTCTCTATCGGAGGAACTCTGCTTATCATGTCAATGATCGGAGTCGGACTTAACCGTACATCTCTTGCAGGATTTATCATTGCGATGGGTATGCTTGTGGATAATGCCATCGTTGTAACCGATAATGCTCAGATTGCGATCGCCCGCGGATCGAAGAAACGTAAGGCGCTTATAAACGGAGCAACGGGTCCTCAGTGGGGCTTGCTTGGTGCGACATTTATCGCTATCTGTTCGTTCCTGCCTCTTTATCTTGCTCCTTCAGCGGTAGCCGAAATGGTAAAACCTCTGTTTATCGTACTTGCTATCTCTCTTGGACTTAGTTGGGTGCTTGCTCTTACACAGACACCTCTTTTCGGTAATTTCATTCTTAAAGAAGCTTCAGGAGGTGATGCGAAAGATCCTTATGACAAGCCGTTCTACAGAAAATTCTCTTCAATACTGCGTTTCCTTATCAGTAAAAAGATTCTTACCCTTACAGCAATGGTCGGATTCCTTTTCGGATCGCTTATTCTTATGGGAATGCTTCCTCAGAATTTCTTCCCGTCGCTTGACAAACCGTATTATAAAGCAGATGTATTCTTCCCTGACGGTTATTCGATCAGACAAGTGGAAGAAGATATCGTAAATGTTGAGGAATATCTTCTTTCAAAACCTGAAGTGAAAGGCGTTTCCATTACTATGGGTAGCTCTCCTTTAAGATATTATCTTGCTTCTACGTCATTCGGTCCGAAACCGAACTTTGCAAATATCCTTGTAGAACTTCATGACGGTAAATATACGGATGCATGTGAGGAGGAACTTTATTATTATATGAAAGAAAACTATCCTGACGCTATTACGCGTACGATGCTTTTCAAACTTTCGCCTGCCGTTGAAGCAGCAATCGAGATCGGATTCATAGGTGAGAATGTCGATACTCTTGTAGCACTGACAAATCGTGCTCTTGATATCATGGCTGAACACCCGGAACTTATCAACGTAAGAAACTCATGGGGTAATAAAGTTCCGGTATGGCATCCTGTTTACAGTCAGGAAAAAGCTCAGGCTCTTGGTATCAGCCGTCAGAACATGGCACAGAGTATTCAGCTTGGTACATGCGGAACAACACTTGGTGTATATCGTGAAAATGATCTTTCTCTTCCTATCCTTCTGAAAGGTAATGATGTTGATGATATCAAGCTTAACGATATGCGTACTCTTCCGGTGTTCAGTCCTAACACGGGAATCACGAATCTTGATCAGATTGTGGATGACTTTGACTACAGCTATAAATTCTGTAACTATAAGGTTTATAACCGCGAAAAGGTTATGATGGCTCAGGCCGATCCTGACCGCGGAGTAAACGCGATTGCTGCTTTCAATACTATTTGGGAAGAGATGCAGCAAAAGATCCAGGTTCCTGAAGGTTATACAATGAAATATTTCGGCGAACAGGAAAGCCAGGTTGAAAGTAATGAGGCTCTTGCAAAAAACATGCCTCTGACATTCTTCCTTATGTTCGTAACTCTTCTTTTCCTTTTCAAAACATATCGTAAACCGACAATCATACTTATGATGCTTCCGCTGATATTTATCGGTGTGGTATTCGGACTTGTGGTTCTTGGTAAGCAGTTTGACTTCTTCGCGATGCTTGGTCTTCTTGGCCTTATCGGTATGAACATTAAAAATGCTATCGTACTTGTAGATCAGATTGAAATCGAGGAGAAAGAAGGACGAGCACCGCTTGACGCGGTAATACAGGCTACAATCAGCCGTATCGTTCCTGTTGCCATGGCATCCGGTACAACTATCCTTGGTATGCTTCCGCTTCTTTTCGATGCGATGTTTGGCGGTATGGCGGCTACAATCATGGGAGGTTTATTCCTTGCTTCAATTCTGACATTGTTTATTCTTCCTGTAGCATATTGTGCAATACATAAAATTAAAGTGAACTAAGAAGATGAAAACGAAAAAACCGATTATAATTTTATCAATGCTTTTTGCTGCTGCACTGGGCATTAATGCACAGCAGGAGCTTACAAGACAGCAGTACAGAGATCTTGTTATCGACTACAGTCAGGTGCTTCGCCAGGCAAAAGAAAAGACAATAGGTGCAAAAGCAGGAAAAAAAGTTGCTTTCAAAGGATACCTTCCTAAACTTGATCTTCAGGGACAGGGTAATATCAACCTGAAATATCTTGATAACTGGAGCGGAAACGGACCGGGAATATATAATATAGGTACGGCGGAAAATCCTTCAATGACATATCTTCCGGGTACTTATCACAATTATACATTTACTGCTAATGCCGTTGTTTCACAATCGCTTTATGCAGGTGGTGCTATATCGGCAAACAACAGAATCGCTAAGGCTGATCTGAAACTTTCAGAACTTAGTGAGGAGATGACTCTTGATCAGATCAATTATCAGGCAGATGCGATATACTGGAATGCTTCGGCTGCAAAAGGAAAACTTAATGCGGCAGTAGAATACCGTGAGATTATCAAGAAGCAGCATGATGTGATTGAAGAGAGATTTAATGACGGAATGATAAGCCGAACTGATCTTCTTATGATTTCTACACGACTTCAGGAATCGGAACTTCAGTATATTCAGGCTGATCAGAATTATCAGATAGCATTTCAGCAGCTTAATATCCTTTGCGGAAAAGATCCTTATACTCCGGCTGAATCGCTTTGCCCGATCGGAGCGGTATGTGAAGGAATACATCGTATGGATCTTGAGGAGGTCCTTGACAGACGTGCAGATTATAAGATATCAGACGTTAATATAGCAAAAGCAAGAGCTTCAAAATCGGCTGCTATGAGTAAATATAATCCGCAGATGAGCGCTTTTGTAGCCGGAGGTTACGGAACGGCAACTCCGCATATGGGTGCAAAGATTACTTTTATTCCGGTTGTCGGACTTAATGTAAGCGTACCTGTATTCAGATGGGGAGAGCGCATTCAGGTATCACGTCAGCAGCGATCATATGAAGCTATTCAGGATCTGCAGAAGTCATATAACCGAGACAACATCAGCCAGGAACTGGCCGAAGCTCTTACAAAAGTACAGGAGTCGGAAAAGATGGTTGAAGCGGCAAAGAAAACAATGGAATTTGCTCAGGAAAATCTTGATCTTATCACTTTTTCCTATAATGAGGGGAAAGGTAGTATTGTAGAAGTGCTTTCCGCTCAGGTGACATGGACACAGGCAAATACCAATATGATTAATGCTTATCAGGCAAATAAAATGGCGGTAGCTCAATATCGCAAAACAATATCAGAATAGTTTTTTTCATAAATAGATAGTGGGAATTTCTTCATTTTACCGGTTGACTTTCCCACTTGATTAAAATCTGTTCCGGATTAATCAGCAATAGTTTTTTCATAAATAGATTATGGGGATTTCTTCTTTTTATAAGTTGATTTCCCCATAAATGTTTCCGGGAATAATCTTTAATAAAACACCTGAGCCTTCGTTTTTCTAAAAAAACCGAAGGCTCAGGTGCTTTATTATATTACTGAAGTTCGGTTTATATATATTGTCAGGTTATAGATATCAACTTATGCGAAAATTAGGACAATAATAGAAACTTAAATATTCTATAACATCAAAAGCTTCAGAATATCTTTGTAGTTCAAAAGAGGTATGTGTTTAAGGTCTAAATAATAAGTAATATAATGTAAATTTAACACTAAAGTGCGGCGCTTAAATTGTATATTTATCCTCGGTTCAATAAAAATTTACCCAACTTCTAAGATTTTTAATTAAAATGATAAAAATGAATAAGGTTATCTGCAGTTTGTTGCTATTGATATTCACGACTTCTGTTTCTGCGCAGGCAATCTATTCTCTTGATTCATGCAGAACGATGGCTCTTGAGAATAACAAAAGCCTGAAGATGGCAGAAGAAGAAATAGAGGCGGCCGGATATAATAAGAAATCGGCTTTCGCAAATTATCTGCCCTCACTAAAAGTTTCGGGTACTTATCTGCACAATACAAAGGAAATCGCTCTGGTAAGTGAGAGTCAGCTTTCGGCTATAGGTTCCTCCCTTAGCAATGTGGGAAATACGGTAGGCGGACTTGTCGGTTCTATAAGTCCTACACTGGGTGGTGCACTGGCACCGGCACTGGAATCTCTTAACGGAATTCCTGATGCATTACGTGAAGCCACTACTCTTGATATTCATAATATGTTTGTCGGAATGGCTACAATAACCCAGCCTATATATATGGGAGGAAAGATCGTAGCTTACAATAATATAACAAAGTATGCTTCGGAAATCGCCATAAAGATGAAAGAAAGCGAGGTGAAGGATATCCTTTATAAAGTGGATCATACTTACTGGCAGGTAGTGGCTCTTATTGCCAAAAAAGAGATGGCAGAGAGTTATGTTGAGCTTCTTCAGAATCTGACACGCGATGTCGATGATATGTATGAAGTCGGAGTAGCTACCAAATCGGATCAGCTTACGGTTGCCGTAAAGCTTAATGAGGCTGAAATCGCACTTACTAAAGTAAAAGACGGACTTGCACTTTCACGTATGCTTCTTGCTCAGCTTTGCGGATTGCCTATAGAATCACAGTTCTCGCTTGAAGATGAAAGTAAAGAGATCACTCTTTCCGGAAGACATCATAACGTGAATATGGAGACTGTGTTTAAGATGCGTCCTGAGATCTGTGCTCTTGAACTTGCTACGGGAATCTATAAGAACAAAGAAAAAGTGGCCCTTTCAGAAATGCTTCCTCATGCTGCATTTATTGCTAACTATGCTGTGACGAATCCTCATGTATTTGACGGCTTTCAAAAGAAATTCTCAGGAATGTGTTCATTCGGAGTGAATGTGTCGATTCCGATATGGAACTGGGGTAAAGACTACTATAAGGTAAAAGCTGCTAAGGCGGAATTCAGAAAAGCTAACTATAAACTTGAAGAGGCAAAAGAAAGTGTGGAGCTTCAGGTAAACCAGGCTTCGTTCAAAGTAAACGAAGCTAATAAGACGCTTATGATGGCTACTGCAAATCTTGATAAGGCTCAGGAAAATCTTAATAATGCAAAAGAAGGATATAAAGAAGGTGTTCTTACAACTCAGAACGTACTTGAAGCACAGACTGCCTGGCTGAAAGCTGAATCAGAAAAGATTGACGCTCAGGTCAATGTGAAACTGACAGAAGTATATCTTAAGAAGGTTACAGGTTCAAAGAATTAATTGTCTTCTGAATTTTATTTACACTTACAACAATAAAGAATTAAATCACGAAAATCTAAAAATATTAAATATATGGACTCTAATAATCAAGTTGCTAAAGCGAATAAAAATCTGATTCTGGTTTTTGTCACACTTGTGGGGATTATAGTAGCTATAATAATTGTCGGTCTGTTTCTTCTTAAACCAAAGGATGAGATAATCCAGGGACAGGGTGAGGCTAATGAAACACGTATATCTGGTAAACTGATGGGACGTATAGCTCACTTTTATGTAGAGGAAGGGCAGAACGTGAAACGCGGAGATACGCTTGTTGCCATCTTCTCGGCCGATGCGGAAGCAAAACTTATGCAGGTCGAAGCTCAGCGTCAGGCTGCTATCTGGCAGAACAAGAAAGTTGATGCCGGTGCCCGTAAGCAGGTAAAACAATCAGCATATGAGATGTGGCAGAAATCACTTGCCGGTCTTGAAATCGCAAAAAAGAGTCTTGACCGTATGGATGCTCTTTATGCAAAAGGAGTGGTGACAGCTCAGAAACGTGATGAAGTTGAAGCTAACTATAAAGCTATGGTAGCTACCGAGAAAGCTGCAAAAGCGCAATACGACCTTGCTCTTGACGGAGCACAGGTAGAAGATAAAGAAATGGCGGCAGCAATGGTTGAAAAAGCTAACGCAGGTATCGATGAAGTAGAATCATATCTTGCAGACGGACATCTTATAGCTCCTATTAACGGTCAGATTTCAAATATCTATCCTCAGTATGGGGAACTGGTGGGAGCAGGGGCTCCGATTATGAGTCTTCTTGACCTTAAGGATATGTGGGTTTCTTTCAACGTAAGAGAAGATCTTCTTAATGATATGAAGATGGGAGACGTACTTGATGTATGGATTCCTGCACTGAACAATCAGAAAGCACAGATGGAAATCTATTATATCAAAGATATGGGAACGTATGCGATATGGAGAGCGACAAAAGCTACGGGAACTTATGATTCAAAGACATTTGAAGTACGTTGCCGTCCGGCTCAGCCAATAGAGAACTTCCGTCCCGGAATGACAGTATTATGGAAAAGAAAAGGTTAATTGTCGACAGCCTTTAAATAGTCGGATAAACTAATATTTCTATGAGTAAAAAAGATTACGGGATATGGAAGATATTCAGAAGAGAGTGCGCCAGATTTGTATCGCGACCTGTCTATCTGCTGTGTATTCTTGGAATCCCTTTATTCTGCATCATATTTTTCACTACGCTGATGTGGGAAGGTGCTCCTGAGCGTCTGCCCGTAGGTGTTGTGGATAATGACCATTCAAATGTATCGCGAAGCCTTATCCGCACTCTTAATTCGATGAGTTATGTCGATGTGAAGTATGTGTTTGAGAGTTATACCGATGCAAGAGAAGCGATGCAGCAGAATGACATATATGCTTTTATGACTATTCCTGAGGGTTTTGAAAATAAATCTATGTCGGGAAAACAGCCTGAAATAGCAGTCTTTACTAATGACGCTTATTATGTTGCGGGAGGATTTTCATATAAGGCGCTTAAAATGACAGCAGCTCTTGCCAATGGTGCGATTCTGAAAGGAGTGATGCAGGGAAAAGGTGCGTATGAATATCAGATGGCAGCTAAGCTTCAGCCTCTTGTTCTTGAGACTAATCCACTTGGAAATCCATGGATAAGCTATTCGATATTTCTGAATAATATAATTCTTCCATGTATTCTTCAGCTGATGATTATGCTTATGACTGCATACGCAATAGGTACTGAAATTAAGGAAGGTCATTCGAGAAGACTTCTGGTGCTGAGCAACCGCTCTGTATTTCGTCTTCTGTTGGGAAAACTTCTGCCTCAGACAATACTGTTCTCTCTTATGGGCTTTGTTCTTCAGGTGTATCTTTACGGATATCTGCAGTTTCCTCTTGAACACGGAATACTTCCTATGATGGCCGCAATGTTTCTGATGGTGATATCATGTCAGTCAATAGGGGTTCTTATGATCGGTATATTCCCTATATTACGTTTGGGAATGAGTTCCGCTGCATTGTTCGGAGTTATCGGTTTTTCGCTTGCAGGATTTTCATTTCCTATAGAGATTATGTATGAACCCTTTCAGTGGTTGTCGAATCTTTACCCTGCACGCCACTATTTCATGATATATAAAGAGCAGGCTCTTAATCCGTTTCCGATATGGTATTCTCTGTCCAATTATCTGTGGATGACAGGATTTCTTCTTTTACCGCTTATTGTTATGCCGAGACTGAAAAGAGAACTGTTCAAACAACATTATAAAGCATAAAGATTTATGACAAATAAAGAAAATCTGAAAGATGCGATAATTCATGGCTTTCATGATATGGCCTTTATATGGATTGAAGAGTTTAAGACTATCTTCCGAGATAAAGGAGCTATGATATTTTTGTTTCTTTTGCCTTTGGGATATCCTATATTATATAGTCTGATATATAATCCGGAAGTTCCCAGAGATATTCCGGTTGCCGTGATTGATAATTCACGTACCACGCTGAGTCGCCAGTATTGCCGTATGCTTGACGGAACGCCGGAGGTTAAGGTTGTGTCGTATGCAGCCAATATGGATGAGGCAAAGGCTCTTCAGGCAAAACAGGATATATTCGGAATAATAGAGATTGACAGAGATTTTGAAAAAAATATAATGCGTTCTGAGCAGGTTAAAGTTCAGCTTTACTGCGAAATGTATTCTCTGCTTTATTACCGAAACATCCTTATGGCAGGAACCAATGTTACGGCAGCGTTTAACCAATACGTTCAGGAACAGGGGTTACCTGGAGCTACAGAAAAACAGTTGTCTATGTCTGTATCACCTGTCAAATCAACATGCATTTCGATGTTTAATCCGGCAGGAGGTTTTGCCACTTTCATTATGCCGGGAGTACTTGTATTGGTGATTCAGCAATCATTAATGCTTGCGATAGGACTTCTTGCCGGAACACAACGTGACAGAAACAGGAACCATCATCTGATACCTATGAATAGACGTTATTTCGGAACACTCAGAGTTTTATTCGGAAAGTCTCTTTGCTTCTTTCCTATAGCAGTGCTTACCTCATTCTGGACAATGGTGATTGTGCCTCATATATTCAATTTTGTATCCATGGCTCACATAATAGACCTTGCAGTATTCATGCTGCCATTCATACTGGCCTCTATATTTCTGGGAATGACTTTGTCTGGTCTTATAAGGGGACGTGAACTGCCGATGCTTTTCTATGTATTTATGTCTATACCTCTTATCTTCCTTTCCGGAATAAGCTGGCCATGGACAGCGATACCACCTTTCTGGCAGGGATTTGCAAGATTATTCCCGTCCACACCTGCTATTCAGGGTTATGTACAGCTGAATTCATGCGGGGCTTCATTAGCTGATGTTAAGCCTTATCTTGCTAATTTATGGATACAGACATTCTGCTATTTCGTAACTGCGTTTATCGTTTACAGACATCAGGTTAAGAAAATTACAGATGAAGTTGATGAGAAAGTAGATTATATCCATACTCATCAGCAGAATTAAAAATACTCATTTTTTGTTTTTGATATATTTACCAAAAGTAATCCCGGTAGTCTCGATGAGAGAGAACCGGGATTTTATTTTTTACTCAATTTAGAAATTTCAGTTGTGAGCAATATTATCTTGTTTTAAGGCCTTGGTTTTATAAAGTTATATACTATTATAGCTTATTCAGTTCAAGCATGATTTTTGCACAGCCTCTCGCATCGCTCAACGCCTCATGATGATCAAGCTCGATATCAAAATGATTGCATACAGTGTTCAGTTTATGATTGATAAGATAATCAAGTTTCTGCTTTGAAAGTTTAACCGTACAGTAATGCTGAGGTATTGATGCACGGATAGATTCCATATTGATGCATGCTCTCAGAACACTGATATCGAAAGCTGCATTGTGAGCTACTATTGCTTCTGTTTCTTCAATCATCTCACGTATGTCCGACCAGATCTCCCCGAAAAAAGGAGCGTCTTTTACCATTGCCGGCGTTATATGATGAATATCAATAAAAGAATTTATAAAATAATAGGGTTGAGGTTTGATAAGAAAAGATTTTTCTCTGATGATCTCACCGTTTTCAACCTGCACAAGACCGATTGCACATGCACTTGTACGTTTTTGATTAGCAGTTTCAAAATCTATTGCCGTAAAGTTTTCAAGGATCATATAATATTTCGGGATTTACTGTTAGAAAGATTTATTTATATAAATAATTAAAAAGCCATTTGCCGCAAAATTAGCGGTAAATGGCTTTTCTTTAATATAAGAAGTTTTAAAAGAATGTATCTTATTATTAAACTTCAGATATTTATATTTATTTGTAATATTCAGATAATCAGGCTTCCTTGGCCGTAGCTTTCTCGAAGTTTACAATTGTGTTGGAATACATTTCAAGAAGTTTGTTTGTAAGGAATTCCACATCTTTGTTTTCAAGATCGATTTTAGCAATCTGACCGTTTATATAGTTTACAAAAGCATCTCTTTCTTTATCAGTATAACTGTGTTTGTATTTATCTGATTTGTAGAAAAGATCGTAAGCAACATAATTACCCGGATAAAGAGTCATGTTGGCATGAATCTGTTTGTCAATAATTTTAGCAATGGCAAGAACGGTTTCTCCTTTGTCAAGTCCTGAAGGAATTTCGTCTATTTTGCTGTTTATAACCGGTGTGATCTGAAAATGGATATTACCTTTAAAACCAATAAGGCCGGTCTTCATATTCAGAAGGTCGTCCTGAATACTTTTCTTGTGTTCCGGATTATCGCGTTTTAACTGAAACTCTTTAGCTTTAAGATAATCGCATGGATCATATTCATAAGAGATGGCAACAGGAGCAATATTTATTGATTTAAGACTCTCTGCGATATCTTTTACACCACCCATTGCAAGCATTTTAAGAAGGCTTTCCTGAGTTTTGTCGGTCCAGTCCTTTGATCTTCCCTCGCGCTGAGCTATCCATACCGATTCACCTTTAATCTTAAGGGCGAAATGTATATAATAAGACAAACGTCTTGAAATCTCAAGCATCTGTCGGATAGGAACATTGCGTTTTACAATGAAACTTTTGTTCAGGCGTACAAGATCCTTAATCCACGGATAGATAAGAAGATTATCACCGATAGCTACTTCACAGGTTTCGAAACCTGCTTTGTGAAGCTGAATGTTAAGGAAAGAAGCGTCAAGAATGATATCTCTGTGATTTGAGATATAAGTATAGCTTATGTCTTTTGAAATAAGGTCAGTGCCTGAAAGAGAAAGAGACGTAGCAGTCTTTTCCGCAAGTCTGAACAGGGAAGGAGCGCTTATCTTAGTCTGAAATTCTTTCTTTGATTTGATACCCATAAGACCTTCTTTGATAGCTTCGTCAGAAGAGTCGGAATCAATGTATTTCAAAAATGGCTGGAAAGCCGGGTCGTTGATAATTGAAGGCAGAACTTCCTGAATTTCTTCATCGTATAAAGGTCTGATTTCTTCAAAGTCAAATCTTTGCTGCATATAGTCGTTTTTGAATAATTTCTGTTTGTAATTATCTGTTTTTAAGGCTCCGCATTAAGCTCACCCTGTAAAATCAGATTATGAAAAAAATATCATAATCATAAAAGGAGGGATGTGGGGCAATAATTACTAAAATAAAAAAATGTTTTTAATGTTTTAGCTCATTTTCAATTATTTCAGTCAGAACATCCTTAATATCAAGTCCTGCAGCTTTTACCTGCTGAGGGATGAAACTTGTAGGTGTCATTCCGGGAGTGGTATTAACTTCAAGGAGATATGGCTGTTCGCCAATAATAATATAATCGGCTCTGATTATACCTTTACATCCGACAACATCATAAATCATAGAAGTCATCTTTCTTATCCTGGATGCTTTATCTTCAGAGATTCTTGCCGGAGTTATTTCGTCAACACAGGCAGCATTGTATTTTGCTTCGAAGTCAAAGAATTCATTTTTAGAAACAACTTCGGTAATAGGGAATATAACTTCCTTTTCTCCTATCTTATAACAACCGCATGTAACTTCTGTTCCCTGCATGAAAGCTTCTATTATAGTTTCTTCGCCTTCACGGAAAGATTCAGCGATTGCTTTCTGTATCTGAGAGGCTTCTTTTACTTTAGTCGTACCGAAACTTGAACCTCCGACATTGGGTTTAATAAAGCAAGGAAGACCTATTTCTGAGATAACTTTTTCATCAGTAACAGTTTCTCCTTTTTTAAGGCGAATTGATTTGGCAACAGGAATACCGAAGCTCTTAAGATATTGATTACATACATATTTATTGAATGTAAGAGATGCTGCAAGAACTCCGCAACATGAATAAGGAAGTTTTATAAGATCGAAATATCCCTGAAGGATTCCGTTTTCTCCCGGTGTTCCGTGAATGGTGATATAAGCGAAGTCAAAAATCTCTTTCTTACCGTCTATTGTAACGCTGAAATCGTTTTTGTCGATATAGGATTTTTGTCCCTCTTTATCTTCATGATACCATTCTTTTCCGACAATAGTTATTATATGTATGTTGTATCTCTCTTTATCAAGGAAAGAGTAGATGCCCTGTGCGCTTTTAAGTGAAATCACAACTTCGGAAGAATCCCCTCCGGCAATTATGGCAATATTCTTTTTCATTTTATTATGTAATTTTCCAAATGCTTTTTTTGATAAAATATCTGTCATCGATATAATTGACAAAAGAGAAAGTGTTTACTCTTCAGCATTTCTGTTAGAAATATAACCTCTCCATTTTTCAATGAGTTCCACCATATCTGCCGGAAGAGGTGCTTCGAAAAACATTTCCTCTTTTGTTGCCGGATGGATAAAACCTAATGTCTGAGCATGAAGAGCCTGACGCGGACATATTTCAAAACAATTGTTTACAAACTGTTTATATTTTGCAAAAGTAGTACCTTTCAGTATCTCATGACCTCCGTAACGTGCATCATTAAAGAGTGTATGTCCGATATGCTTCATGTGAACACGTATCTGATGAGTACGTCCTGTTTCGAGAACACATTCCACAACAGTCACATAGCCGAGTCTTTCTTTTACAGAATAATGGGTTACAGCATGTTTGCCAATCGCAGGATCTTCAAATACGGCCATCTGTAGACGGTCTTTCTGAGATCTGGCTATATTTCCTTCTATTCTGCCGTTGTCATTTTCCACATTACCCCATACAACTGCGGTATATCTTCGTTTTGTTGTCTTATTGAAGAACTGTAGTCCAAGATGTGTTTTTGCATCAGGAGTCTTTGCTATAACAAGCAGTCCGGATGTGTCTTTATCGATACGGTGAACAAGTCCCATACGCGGATCGGAAACATCATAATCAGGATTGTCTTTAAAATGCCAAGCAAGGGCATTTACAAGAGTACTGTGATAATTACCGTGACCGGGATGCACGACAAGACCTGCGGGTTTGTTTACAACCAGCAGATGATCGTCTTCATAAACAATATCGATTGGAATATCCTGAGCTATGATTTTAAGTTCATGACGGGGACGATCCATCATGATTGTAATCACGTCAAGAGGCTTTACTTTGTAATTGGATTTTACCTGTTTGTCGTTTACGAAAATGTAACCGGCATCAGCTGCGTTCTGGATTCTGTTTCTGGAAGCACCTTCAATTCTGTCGACAAGGTATTTATCAATGCGAAGCATTTTCTGACCTTTATCAACAACAAAACGGTAATGTTCATATAATCCGTTTTCAGAAGGCTCTGAATTACCGCCGTCCGCATCATTCGCATCCGCTGAATACTCTTCTCCTTCAAAGATGTCATCATCTTCAAATTCCAGGTCTTCAGTATTTTCATTAATGTCATCAGTGAGATTTTCCTGATAATCTTTATTTAAATCTTCCATTTAAATAAAATAGAATTTTATGTTCTTATATTATTAATTGATATTTCCGGGTTTAATATGCCGGATGGTCTTTTAAGCAGCTGAAAACAGCACTAAGGATTTTAAATTCTCTATGTAAGATTATTCAAACCATGCAAGTTCGCTTTCATGCTCTTCTTCGGCGCTGATAGAGTCAGTCTCCAGTTTAGGTTCGAAACCGTCGCCAACCTGAAGCCAAAGATGAGCTCCAATAGGAAGACGGGTACCTGCTTCTATTATACGGCCTTTATTAAGAATATTGATTACAAGACCTTTGTATTTATAAGGAACATATTCGATTGAGTCTATTACAAAACCAAGAGATTTAAGTGTTGCTTCCGCCTGACGCTGAGATATCTCAAACATATCAGGAACTTCCACTGTCTGCGATGTTTTCGCATTTATGGTAAGGAAAATTATTCGGTTCTGTTTTACTTTCGAACCGGCAGGAGGAATCATCTCAACCACGGCACCCGGAGCAATAGTTTTAGAATACACGGAATCCGTAATCTGAAGGCGAAGATCTTTTCTGCTTAATATCTCCTTTGCTTCTTCAGGCTGAAGGCCGCGAAGATCAGGAACTTCTATCGCCTGATTGTGATGTGTATAGATGTCTATCCAGAATAAAGAACCAAATAACAGACCAGCCGTTACAATAGCCATTAACCAGATGTTACAGGAAATAACGTTTGTGAAGAGAATATAAATCAGTTTTTTAAACCACATATTTAATTTATAATTTCATTGATTTATGGCTAAAGTTATACCTTGCCTTTAATTAATGTGCAAATATATTAATTTACAGGCTTTATTATGTTGTTCTAATGCTTTTTTAGCTTAAATGATATATTTCAGAACACAGGTAAATAGATATAGATTAAAAAAATAGCAAGTCTGAAGATTCTGAGATATAAAGCTGTAGTATATTGATGAAATAAATGTTTAACTATTGAAGATTATAGAGGAACATTATATATATCTATATAAAAACACAAAACAGAATCAATCCGATCCTGTTTTGCGTTTTGTGTTTTTCTGATAAATGATTAAGATTTACTCAACTCATAGTATTTGTTCACGATCACATATTTTGTAAAAAATCTATTTCTATAATTCTAAGTTCATTTCCTGTTTTTTCTGCATTCTCGACCCTGAAAAGATCAAGTTCATTAGCTACAGGAGCAGCTACTTCTACAATCTGTCCGAAAGCATCGTTTTCATTAACCGAACCCTTCAGACGAATAGTGAAAGTATCCGACTTCACCTTTTTCAGAGGCAGAGTTATATATCCGAGACTTTTTTCCGTATCACCCGAATATACAAGCTCGTCGCCGGCATAAATATCAAGAGGATAACTCCTCATTCTCCAACCTGTCAGCTTTATTGATATTTCATCTACTTCAGTTTTCTCTTTCAGTTTATAGGTTATCCATCCTGTTGAAAGACGGCCGTCATTCTTCCATTCACTTAATTCATTGTCATCAAATGAACGACAAGCTTTCTCTGAATCGAAACCGGCAATAGCAGATTCGATATCTATGCTTCTTTTCCTGTCTGCATAAGATGCCGTTTCAGGAGTAGCCCCTCTGTCAAGCACCGGAGCTATATTCTCTGCGGCTATATAAGAAGATAAGCCGTTTCTTGTATTATATTTTTTTGACTCCCAGGATACGGAAACCTCTTCAAAACCTTCGGCCACAGCCTTCAGTATTACATTCCCCGGTTTTGTCGTGCTTCTTACCAAAACTCTGTTTACTCCACATTCGACGGGTAAGGACTTGCTAAGGATATAGTTATCCGTTCCTCCTGCTGTTCCTCCGCGCCATTCAGCAGGTCCTTCCAGTTCGAATTTGATTAATGTGTTTTCAAGAGGGCATCTTAGTCCGTTTTCGTCGATAACTTCAATCTCGATAAGCGCCATATCTGCGCCATCTGATTTAAATCCTTTTTTGTCAGTTATAAGTGTTAATTTTAATGCTTTAGGAGCTCCCACTGTCGTTAATTGATATTCCGATTCTTTGTTTCCTTCGATATCGTAACCTATAGCTTTAAGATTGCCTTTTTCAAATGTTACATCTTCGAATGTATGAAGAAACTCATATTCGTTTAATCCCTTGCCTAATGACTTATCGTTAACGAATAATTCCACTACCGGCGAAGTCGACACTACATATACAGGTTTTTTAGTTTCTGTCTTATAATTCCAGTGCCCTATAATGTAAGTTTTATGATCTTCAATATCAACCCATCCGTTCCACATCACCTGATGAGCGAAATATGAATCTTTAGGTATTCTCATAGCGTCAACAATTCCGCTTGTACGATAATTGGTTTCTCCTCTGAAATGAGTATTAGTATCGGAAAATATGATTTTAACACCACCCGAACTTACTCTTTTTCCCATTCCCGGACGAACCAGCCAATAGTCATACCAACGTCTTATATGCTCTATTGTAAACATATCCTGATTAAGATTATATGCCGTAGCATCTTTACCTTTATATAAAGGACCGTCACCGTTTTTATGATAAGGGAAACTGTAATCATCCCAGTATCTTCGGCAGGATTCGTCTCTGCAATATTCCATGGCCCACATAGGATGTTTTCCGCTTTTATTGATATAAAGCATTTCACCACCGTATTCCGCTTCATTTATATCAAGCATCTCACGGCTTCCTATCGCGCGTCCGCCATAAGGATCATATTTATCACGAATCTCTTTCATTTCAATCATGTGTTCTCTTGAAATCGATTCGTTACCGCATTCATAAAAGATAATACTCGGATTATTTCTGTTATATATGATTGCGTCGCGCATAAGAGTAGTACGGTGTTCCCACTGACGGCCTGAAGCATCTTTTTCTGCATCTCCGGCCGGCATTGCCTGAATAAGACCGACCCTGTCGCAAGATTCTATATCCTGTTTCCAGGGAGTAACATGCATCCATCTGACAAGATTGGCGTTTGATTTTACCATCATATCATTTGAATAATCACTCAGCCATGCCGGAACCGACATACCCACAGAAGGCCATTCATTACTAGTACGCTGAGCATAACCTTTCAACATTATCGCTCTGTCGTTAAGCCATACTTTACCTTCACCGAAAGCAGTTTTTCTGAATCCGGTCTTTGTATTCACTTCATCGATACATTTGCCAGATTCTATGATTCTTGTTTTTACATCATAAAGGTATCCGTATCCCCAGCTCCAGAAATTAAGATTTTCAACAGAAGAATTCGCTTTAACAACTTTCATTTCTCCCGGTTTCAATATTGTTTCCGCAGATTTGAATAATGAAACACTTTTTCCGTCTAGATCAAAAATCTCAGTTTCAAGAGTTATTTTTCTGTCTTTTTCAGTTTCGTTTTTAATCTCAGATTCAACATGTATATCTGCCTTTCTCGCCTTTATATCATGATTAAGTGCAAAAACATACACGCCCGTTGTTTCGAGATTTGAGAATAGAGGAAGAGTCTGGTAAACAGGCTCTGTTATATGCAGAAAAACATTCTTGGGAATTCCTCCGTAATTAGCATTAAAATTTTTGCTGTGCCACTGATATCTTGACGGATAAGAACTGTTCTGTTCTCTGTAATTCCAGTTATTATCGGTCATCACGGCTATTTCATTATCTCCTTTAAAGTTCATATAAGGAGTAAGATCGAATCCGAATGCCATTACACCATCCTGGTGCATACCAAGTTTATGTCCGTTAATATAAACAGTAGCGGCCTGACGCACACCTTCAAATTCTATGAATACCTTTTTACCATCACTTTTCTTAGGAAGTCGGAAGGTCTTGAAATACCAGCATATAGTGTCTGTTAGTTCATGAATTGCTACTCTGAAAGCTTCATCTTCATTGAATGCTCTTGGCAAGGTTACCTGCGTTGCTTCTTTTTTATTCTCAAACGGAGTAGAAAAGAAGGCTGCAGAGTCCTGACCGGAGACAATATATCTCCAGTCAGAATTGAAATTGTATTTATCCCTTTTTGCCTGCATTACATTCACCGAAAATGCAGAGAGAACAATAATCATTATTAAAACCCTAATCTTCATGATATTACTCTACAACTTGTTTTTTGTTATTTATAATATAAAATCCTTTTTTCGCTTTGCTGACTTTTCTTCCAAGAATATCATAAATGACTTCTTCTTCCTTATCTGCTTTCACTTCATTAATAGAAGTTGCGACTTTAACTTTTAATATCCCTTTCTCCTGCAGATCCGAATAATCCCATTCAAGGCCTTCTGCCGGGCTTGACGGTTCAAATACCGGTTCTCCGCTCAGTGATATATTGCCGTCAACATTGAAAACCTGATATTCATCACCTGCTGACCAGCTTCCGCTTATAAGAGACATTCTTATTTCCGGTGAGGCCATTGTAAGATTTCCTGTTACATTGAAGTAATCATTGTAACCTGATTTGCATCTTATATCAATGATTGCACCGCGTTTGACGTTGCAGTTTCCTTTTATGGTCATATTGGAAATCGAATAATCATTAAGTTTTGTTTTCAGCGTACCTCCCTGATTCACAGTAACCGAAGAAACATGGCCTTTACCTGAAAGCGTGCCTCCTGAAGAAATTGTAATTGTTCCTGTCGTAATAGGAGAGGATATATTCTTTGTTATCAGAGTACCTTCATAAACTGTTACAGAACAACTGCTTGCACCTGTCAGAGTCAGAGATCCTTCTCCATATTTATGAAGAGTGGCATTTGAACCAAATGTTCCGGCAAAAGAATCATCATTTCCTAAATAACCGATCTTATAAGTTCCTGTTCCAAAACTGCATGTCGTTGAATTTCCTGTTATTCCTCCGATTTTAGTCGTTAGGTTATTCTCATTGCCGCTTCCTGAAGTCATATGAGCCATATAAACTCCGTCTGAAAGTTCAAGTACCGCTTTAGACATGTCTGTAGCCTGATTCAGTCTGAACTGACTTCCTGTAGCAATGATTTTCCCTTCGAAATCTTTCATTTCGGTCTGAAAATCAGCTCTTACATATGGGAAGTTTATAGTGACCGTGCCACTGCCTGTCCAGCTACCTTTAATATGACATCTGCTTCCCGTATTGAATCTAAGAGATTTTCCTTCTGCTATTTCAAGTTGATGATTGAATGCCGGAATCGCAGACGTCGAATTGTTGTCAAAAACCTGTATTGTTCCACCTTCTGCAAGAATTTTAGAACCTACTGCACCGAATGTCGAACGATATGTTCCCATAGCAAGCGTACCACTTCTAAGTATAGTTCCTCCGCTCCAGGTATTTGTTCCGTCATACGTTATGTTAAGCTGTCCTGAACCTTCTTTTACCAGAGTACCTTTTCCTTTTATAATACCCTTTAAAGAAGTTATTCCGGAAGGTATTCTTATCGTTGCATTATCATTAAGAGTAATACCTCTGTTTGTTGCCGCGTTTGAGTTATTCACAATTAACACAGCATCACCGATCTGCAGATTTCCGGCATCTCCTGAAGCAGCACCAATTGAACTCGGTAATCCTCCGTCTGCCAGTTCATCAACCGTAATGCTTCCTCCATTTATTACTGTCGCTCCGGTATAAGTGTTTTTTGTAGCTTTCATAAACACCGAACCGCTTCCCTCTTTTGTGAGACCTGCACTTCCTGAGAAAGCTCCGTTTCCTGAAACAGTATAATTCTTCTTTTCATTTATGAATCTTATACCTGAAGATGGTATATCATCATTTATAACTACTGAAACTTTTTCCGCATCATCGCCGAAGAACAATTCGTCAAGAGCAACGAAAGAAGTATTTGTTCCGTTCAATAGAAGATTTTCTGTCTGGAAATCAAGAACTGAGTTGACTCCTCCATTCCAGAACACTTCATTTGAAGGTGATCTCTGAGAATTAATATTCAGATAAATGGCATTGTCTTCATTAATGATATTATATGAGATACCTGAAAGACCTGATACCTTAATATTTTCAATATCTCCGGTGAATTCTTTTTTATATTCTATAATTCTGTATTTACCGGCTTCAGGTTTCTCTTCATCACATTTGAAGTTTACTATAAGAGAACCTCCTATATTTAGATCTCCGTCAGTAATTATATAGTCACATTGAGCATTGCTGCCTGTACGTAGATCAAGTTCAAGATAAACTTCTTTATTAATATTCAGAGTCTTCTTAAATTCAAGTTTTCCGAACGGTTCTTTTTCTGTTCCCGGTTTGATTCGGCAACCTTCATAATTTAAAGCTCCTTCAAAAATCACTGAATCTTTTACAGTTCCGGTTCCCGAAAGTGTACCTTTTGCCCGAATTGAAAGAGGACCCGTAAGAATATTGTTAAGTTCAAGAATTCCTTCTGAAATATAAGTTGTACCGGTGTTGTTAAGTGGAATATTAACTGAAAGAACTCCGTTCTGACTTTTCCACAAATCCATTTTTCCGTTAAGAGATCCTTCTCCGTTCCAGTTATATGTCTTTCCCTTCGGTGGCATTGCATATACTACTGACGGTTGAATTTCACTGCTGATGTTAACTTCGCTATTTCCTGCAAGATCAAATAAAACTGATTTTCCGTCAGCATATACTGCTGTTTCATTTCTCTGATAGTTGCTGAAATTCTGAGAACCGGAATTCCATTCACTGCCTTTACCCCATACAAGATCAGTTACCATACACGGCGGAAGTGGAGGTCTTGGCATATCATAACCAAGATAAAATCCGGGTATTGCACTCTGATAATATCCTCTTGTTGTACATTGCATTCTGTAATTAGGATCTTCCTGAAGGCAATATATATCATCAATTTTAGTTGCGAAATCGGTAGTGAAACCTACTATCCCTGTACATGAAGTAGTGTTCCCGCGTCTGAAAATAAGTTCCTCTCTCCAGTCGCCAATTATATCTCCCCAGTACATTGCTCTTTTCCCATATTCTGAAGTAATTGTGTAACCGCTTAATTTTCCAATCTCAATAAGACGGTTACCACCGCTGCCGTTATTATATTTTCTGACATCCGGATTATAACCGTTACCGTCAGGAGAGGATACGTATTCACGATCAAGTTCGCCGTCCCACCATACACCTTCGGTAGGGAATGGAAGCTCACTGTTTATAGCTCCTTCTTTTATAAGTTCACCTTTTGCATTATAAAGATTGCCCATTGTGCTCCACATCTCATAACCTTTATGATTCGGATCTATATCCATACATTCTCCGCGTCCGACATCACCTACTGATCCCATATACCATTTCTTAATAGGTTCGCCTGTCGCCGCATCATATAGAATCTGTCCAAGCATGTCACCTGCATTCTGTTGAATAGCAAATGTTTCAAGTCCGGGACGGTCCGGATCAATATCACCGACTCTGAAACGGTCTCCATGAGAAATACCTGCACTGAAAAGCATTGTTCCGTCATATTTCACGGCGAAACCTCCGTCAAGAATCTCGTCACGTCCGTCAAGAGAAACATCTCCGATTCTTATATGATGAAATTCTGCCGGCCATGGATTCTTATCGTTCCTGCTCCATGTGAAATGTTCTTTCCATGTTCCTGCATTACCGGAGGAAAAATCATATCCCCATGCCGAAACATAATAATGATGAGTCTTATTTATATCGCGCACCATATATTCCATCGTCACGGAAGGATGAATTCCGTCAAGATAGCAGATACCCATATGTCCGTTAAGTTTGGAATATTCGGTATCCATATAGTTGGCTTTATTGTTTCTTTTGTATGTGTCACTTCCGTCGCTCGGGAAAGGCATCTCTATTGTTGATTTTTCTTTGCCTGTCATTCCGTCGATAACGGTGATATACTGTGGTGGATTTTTTACATTCTGATTTTCATAATCAATAATTCCGTCGCCATCCGTATCCTCTTTCCCAAGAAGATATTCGCCCCACTGTTTATTGTCAGCATCCCAGAAACGGGTGCCGTCGGAACTTTTGATTATTACTTCTGCTTTTCCGTCGCAATCGATGTCGTATGCTACGACCATGTCATTGTGTCCGCGACTTATTTTTACATTCGGGCCGAGGTCGACAGTCCAGAGATGTTTTCCATCTCTGGCATATCCTTCTATTTTGTCTGTCAAACCATCAGCGGTGGCCAGTCTGTCGACTATAAAGTCATACTCTCCGTCTCCTGTGAGATCGGCAGGCCACACGTACTTGGTAGTGTATTTATCTGTTGGTAAAATGGTAGTGTCATAATTAATTTCAAAAAATACGCCTCTCAGTTCATGATTTTTAAAAATAAAAGGCGCACTTTTTTCTTCTTCAATGCTTCCATTGACAAGAGCTACCGCTACTTCTGAGTTAACAGGAAGTTTCGATGTCGTTGTACTCATATTAGTCAGACTTAAAGGATCTGAGTTAAGTTTTGTATAACCGCTGCTTCCTATAGATCTGTAATATACATTATAGGTTGCGTCCTCAGGCTCCTGAGCCAGTTTTCTCCATGAAACAAGAACATTGCTTCCATTCCTCACCGCTACGACACCTCTTCCCAATGGTTGCTGTATTCTCTGTCCCGCTATATCATTTGAACAGAAAAGTGTTAATGATATTAGAATTAAGGTTAAAATTCTATTCATAAGTTGTGTTTTTTGTGTGTTTCCGTGTTTCTTTTTTTTGTGTTTCTTAGATTGGGTTAACGTGTGTTTGATTGGGTACTGCAAAGAAATATCATAAAGATTTCAGAGTTGGGGATATATGAAGCAACTTATGAGGATAAATGCATTAATTTTCAGCGTGCTACAAATTTCCACCTTGGTATATAAAAAATCCACATTAATAATCAGTGCTTTAGCTTTTTTGTGTATCTTTTTTATATATTTGCAATACAATTAACACATTTATGAGAAACATACTTACCATCATATTATTCACTTTTTTGTCATTTATAACATCCACGATATCCGGGAAAAACTCAGATTCCCGCTTCATGCGTTTGGCAGAAAATGAAGATAAAGCGCCCAATGAAATAAACATATATCCGATTCTTAACAAAGAACAGCTGCCTTCTAATTCTGTTAAATATATTTATCAGGATAATGACGGTTTTCTTTGGATTGCGACAGATAACGGACTTTGTTTTTATGATGGATATAATACCAGAATCTTCAGATATGACAGTGACGGAAATATTCTGCGAAACAATAAAATATCGCAGATCACAGGTGACAGAAAGGGACGTATATGGGTAAGTTCTGTAAACGGATGTTTTGTCGTTGACAAAAATAACGGATATAAAGTATTCATTCCTGAAGCACTTAACCTGAGCCGGCATGTGACATGTATCACTGTTATGGAGAACGGAGAGGTTCTTGCGGCATTAAGAGATAAAATAATTCATCTTGACAGCGAGCTGAATGAAATCTCTTCTGTTACTGTAGTCCGACGCTCCGATGAATATATCAATCAGATAACTGAATCCAGAGACGGTAGGGTATTTCTTCTTCTCAACAGAAGCGGAATTTTACTTTATGATACTAAAACAGGTAAGACGGAGAAATATCCAAATGATCTGAAGAATACACGATACGGAAGAATGATTCAGGATCCCGAAACTTCATGTTTCTGGATAACTACAACAGATAAAGGAATCTTACGATTCAATCCTGATTCGGACGATAAATTCACTCTTCAGCCTGAAACACTTGGAAGCAACGAAACAGAAAGTTCTTATATATTTATAAATATCGATACTATAAATGGAGATTTATGGTCTATTTCTCAGGCAAAACTTTGCCGCTTTGAACGTACGGCTGAAGGAACTCTTAAGAACAAACCTATAATAAATTCTGTCCTTGATGGTAAGTTATGGGAAGATATTACCACAATGAATAACGGTAATCTTATAATAGCCTCCAGAAACGATAATTCCTATATCATTGATTTCAGGAATACATCAAGTAAAATATATACGCTTGACAATCTTCTTTCTAAAATCGGACTTTCTCCGGCTATAAGCACTCTTGCCAAACTTAAGAATGATAAATATCTTCTTATGCAGGAACGTTTCGGCCTTATGCTTTATGATAAAAGAAACGGCAGTCTTATAACAAAAACAAAATACGGACCTGAAGTTGATGCATCGGATGCGGACATAGTTCAGCTTTGGTCTTTCAATGATAATGAAGACATTATCTGGGGAGCTCACCGTACAAAACCTCTTCTATATCTTATCCGTCTAAAAGACAACGAAATATATGTTGAGAAAACTATAAAATTCGGTACACGTTGGCGTCGTTGTTATATTGTAGAGGGTGAAAACGGTATTCTTTTTGTAAATAACGGTAAAGAGCTTTACCGCTATGACACGAGATCTGAATCGGTTTCTTTCATGCAGAGCAATGTCATTGTGGCACGAAATATGAAAATCGATGATAATGGCATACTATGGGTTAATGATCCGACATACGGTGTTCACAAAGTTTCTGATATCTATGGTGATGATTATAACATCGACTTTTTTGAATTTACCGAATATGTCGTCATGGACCTTGAAGCTATGGGTGATGACATATATTTCTGTACTGAAGACGGTCGTTTCTTCCATAAAGCAAAAGACGAAAAACCTGTTGATATAACAGACAATATAATATGGGATGGAAATAAGTTTTACAATATTATTAAAGATGAGGATTCTCATCTCTGGATTTTCTCAGATCAGAGAGTTATAGAATATTTTCCGAATGAAAAATACAGCAGGGAATATTCAACTCTCGACTATAACATTCCTATTACACGATTTATTCCCGGTGCTATATCAGGAGGCCATAAGAATGAAATACTTTATGGTGGTTACGGCGGCTTTATCAGTTTTAATAATGATAAGGGAAAGACAAAAGACAATAACCGATTCTTCAATTTTGCCGATCTGACAAATATCACTCCACTGTTCGTTACAGATGTGACAAATGGCGGTAAGAGTCTTATGTTCTCAGGCGACCCGATGATATGTGGCTCTTCGGAAGTCGTTCTTTCACCCGATCAGTCGGAAATAATAATATCCGTTTCAAATCTTGATATGCTTAACGGCCGTCAGGCTAAATATGCATACAAGCTTGAAGGAGAGGCTGACTGGAAATACCTTACAAAAGGAGATAATAAAATATTCCTGCATTTAAATAAAGGAGAACATAAGCTTCTTGTAAAACATCGTGCTTCAAACGGTAAATGGAATTCCAATACCCTTGAATATCTGATAACAAGAAAGCCGGCATATTATGAAACGACTTTAGCGTATTCAGTCTATATATTTCTGCTTCTTCTGTCTGTAGTTCTCTTTACTTTATTTTATAAAAGAATACTGGAGAAGCGAAATTCCAAAAAGCTGGAAGCCGATCTTGTTAAGATAAAACTTGATTATTTCTCAAATATCAGTCATGATCTTCTTACACCGCTTACCATAATCTCATGCGCGGCAGAAGATATTGTATCGGAAGCGGAATCCGATAAAGACAATGTAGGAATAATACGTTCCAATATAATAAGACTTAAGCAACTGTTCCAGGAAATTCTTGACTATCGTAAGATTGAGAGCGGTAAGATGCAGCTTAATATTAAGTACGGACAGCTGGATTCGTTCATATATAATATAATAGACTGTTTCCGGGGAGTCATAAGTAAAAATTCTATAACTCTTACAGTGGAACTTAAAGAGAATATGACTGCATATTTTGATCCCGATAAGCTTGAAAAAATACTTTTCAACCTGCTGTCAAATGCAGTAAAATATACAGATTACGGTGCTTCAATATCTATATTCCTGTATGATGAGGAAACTGAAAGCGGAACTTATGCCGTTATCGAAGTTCATGATACCGGAGTCGGAATTGATGAGAAAGAACAGGATAAGATATTTTCTCCTTTTTATAATAATCCTGATGCCAAACCGGGCACATCTAACGGAATCGGGCTTTCTCTATGCAAACAGATTGCTCTGCTTCATAAAGGAGATATCACGTTAAGCAGCCGTAAAGGGGAGGGGTCTGTCTTTTCCGTAAGAATTCCTGTCGGAGCAGCAGCCTACGGGCTGATTTCCGGTCCTGAAAATATAGAGAAAATAGATATAGCGGAAGTTCCTAAGGTTGCAACAGAGAAAACATCCCGCAAAAATCTTCTTATTGTTGAGGATGATATAGATCTTCAGAACATGATAAGAAAAATCTTTATAAAAGATTATACTGTTTTTATAGCCAACAACGGCCTTGAAGCACTTTCCATTGTAGCATCTAAAGAGATAAATATCATTATAAGCGATATTTCAATGCCGGGAATGGACGGAATCACTTTATGCAAAAGAATAAAAGAAGATATCAATACAAGTCATATTCCTGTATTGCTGCTTACTGCCGGTGTAAATTCTCAGACGCGTATAGACGGCTATAAAGCGGGAGCGGATGCTTATCTTGAAAAACCGTTCGAGAACAATCTGCTTATTGCCAGAATTGACAATCTTATAAATAAATATGACAGAGCTGCCGAAAATTTCAAAAGCAGCAATGACGTAAATATCAGGGAATTTGAAGTGTGTTCCATTGATGAGGAGTTTCTTAATAAGGTTATTTCAAGCATTCAGACTCATATCTCTGATTCTGATTTCGATATCAACAGGCTTTCTTCCGAACTCTGTATGTCACGCTCAACACTATCCAGAAAACTTAAGACGATAACTGGACAGACTCCTATCGACTTTGTCCACAACATAAAGATGAAAAATGCCTGCCGTCTTCTGAAAGAGACTGATAAATCTATTACCGAGATCGCTTATGAACTTGGAATCGATGACAGCCGTTATTTTTCAAGAAGATTTAAGGAAACATTCAAAATGACGCCGACTCAATACAGAGATGCTGATAATTAGATGTTTAGAGCCGGTTAAATATTGAGCTGATTTATTAAGATTTTACTAACTTATTGATTATTTGATAAAAAAGTAATCAAAAAAGTTCGATATTGGCACAAAATACTTAATTTTGTGCCGATTTTATAATCGGTTGCTGATTTCAGATAAACAATATATGATTCTGTTATTCATCGCATTAATAACGATAAAACAATATTAAAGATTAAACCAAACAACAAATAAGTATGGGTTACAATTTATTGAAAGGTAAAAGAGGAATTATTTTTGGAGCTTTAAACGATATGTCTATTGCTTGGAAAGTTGCTGAAAAAGCTGTTGAAGAGGGAGCTCAGATAGTTCTTACAAATACTCCTGTAGCAGTAAGAATGGGTTCCGTTAATGAACTTAGTGAAAAACTTAATGCTCCTGTAATCGCTGCTGATGCAACAAACATCGCAGATCTTGAAGCATTGTTCACTCAGGCTCAGGAAGCTCTTGGCGGAAAGATAGACTTCGTTCTTCACTCAATCGGTATGTCTCCGAACGTACGTAAGAAACGTCCTTATGATGATCTTGATTATTCTCTTCTTGATAAGACTCTTGACATCTCTGCTATCTCATTCCACAAAATGATTCAGGTTGCTAAAAAACAGGATGCTATCTCTGAAGGCGGATCAATTCTTGCTCTTTCTTATGTTGCTGCTCAGCGTACTTTCTTCGGATACAATG
>CAMTON010000026.1 GCA_947074105.1 uncultured Bacteroidales bacterium | reverse complement strand
AGATTCTCCGGAGTGACTGGAGTTCAGACGTGTGCTCTTCCGATCTATAAAACATGCATTATAGTAATTGAAAATAAAATCAAAAGTTCTGTTCACGGAGATCAATTAAATAAATACCGAACTATTACCGAAAAAAATTATTCTTCTGCATTAAGAAAATATGTGTTGCTTAGTTTTATGGATGAGGAACCTAAAGAACAAGAATGGATAAGTTTCTCATATGATATGATAAGTTAGCAAACTTATTAACCGGATTTTTCTCTGAAAAAGACTCCTCTCTTGACTCTTATTATGTTTTTAAAGAATATCTTGATTCTTTGAATAATTATATTAATCTTAAAAATAACTTTATTAACAATTATCATATTGATGAATACAAAATTATTTTCACAGATGGATCAAAGAAGAAAAATTTAAAATCCTCTGATAACTACATAGCAAATAATCAGCTTGAAACAATTTTACAAAAATGTTTTTTAAATGATATAATAAATAAGTTAGACCTAAATGATTGCTATTATTATAACATAACAGAAACTCACGGGAACGCTAATTTGTCTATTATCTTCAATTCCTTTAAAGATATAAGCGAAGATAAGGTTGATTTTGATTTTGCTTTTCAAAACGGGACTTTTAAACTGGCTGTTTCCAAAGAGTATTGGGAGAAAAAAAATCTTAAAAAAAATGTAGCCATAATCAAAAGATGGGAAGAACATTTTCGTAAAGTATCTTCGGAAGCTATGACAAGAGTAAATATATCTAATAAAAATAAAAGACCAAGGATCTCAATGTCATGGCAGTTTCCGTGTGAAGGAGATTGGTACAGAACAAAACCGGACAAAATGATTGAGACATTCAAAGAGCAAATAAACAAGTCAAAACAATTACAGCAAAGGATTCTAGCAGAATTCTCAAATAATAAATAATAAGATCTACGAATATTTTATTCTTATATTTAATCTTTAAGGGCTAAGAAACATCCTCTGATTGTTCTCTTAGCTTTTTCAAATTATACCTGATATGAGCCATTATCAAAAGACTCTAAAATTGTTCCTTTTCCAAATATATCATGTTCTACAATATTTCCAATTTTATATTGTTCGAATTCTTCCTCTTCGTCTTGTAATCCTTTTTTCATATTATCACTTCCTTTCCATAATACCCCCTACCTTTTTTACGAACATCTCCCGATGTTAACCCGACCTCTTCCCGGAGACAGGACGAACACTTACCACAGTCAGAACGAACCTTTCCCGATAGTCGCTGCCGGTATCAGTATTATCTGAAAAATATATCTTTTAAAGTTCTATCCGCTTTTTATTTGTAACATTGCCGGTTTTCAAATCAGCTAAGTATATGAAATAATAATCATGATAGAGAAAAAGGGATATTTATCACAATATCATAAAATTCAGGACATAAAAAAAGGGACACATAGCAACTATGTATCCCTTTCCAATGCTTATATAATATCAGATAATTATTCAGCACTTTCAGCAGCAGGAGCTTCCTCTGCAGGAGCTTCAGCTTCTGTTTCTGCTTCCGCAGCAGCTTTTTCAGCTTTCTTAGCGGCAACAGCCTCAGCTTTGGCAGCGTTTACAGCTTTTTCAGCTTCAAGGCGAGCTTTAAGATCTGCGATCTTAGCGTCGCTTAGTTTAGCTTTAGCAGCGTCAACCGTAGCTGTTTTCTTTTTCATCCAAGCCTCAAACTTAGCCTGGCACTCTTCCATAGAGAAAGCACCTTTCTTAACACCGCCAAGAAGATGTTTCATCATGTAAACTCCTTCGTCAGAAAGAATGTTACGAGCTGTGTCAGTTGGCTGAGCTCCTGTCTGAACCCAGTGAAGAGCTCTTTCGAAGTTCAGGTTGATTGTTGCAGGGTTTGTGTTTGGATTGTAAGAACCAATTCTTTCAATAAACTTACCATCACGTGGTGCTCTGCTATCTGCAATTACGATCTGATAGAATGCGTAACCTTTACGACCATGACGTTGTAATCTGATCTTTGTAGCCATTTTGAAAATGTTTTAAATTGTTTATAATAAAATTTTGCGTGGCAAAGATAATTCAAATTAGTTTGCTATCAAAAGGTTTTATACTATATTGTAGCTAATATTTGCACATTAAAATCAATTTCTGTAAAAATATTTCATACGTAGATCATATATTCGTCATTTTTGACATAAAAGAGTGTTATGACGATTTTATTTAAATTTTGACCATATATTTTATCATGATAAAGATAATATTACCGATTTTTAACCGCTTTTTCTGAATTAACATATTGATTTATGTAACATTTACGTTTATTTTTGCCTGTGCAAAGAAATATTATTAAAAGTAAATTTATTTGTAAAACAGTACACATTATCTATTTAATATATTAACACTTATCTACAATGATTAAAAACATTCTTGCCGTTACGGCAACTTTATGTCTTTTTACCGGTTGTGCTTCTGAAAAGAAAGTTACGACAGAAACATCTTCAAATCCCGTATTAAATGGTTTTTACGCAGACCCTGACGTTCTTTATTCTCAGAAAACAGGTAAATTCTATATCTACCCTACTTCTGACGGTCATCCGGGATGGGGAGGCTATAAGTTTAATGTTTTCTCGTCTGACGATCTTACTAACTGGAAAGATGAAGGAACTATCCTTGACCTTTCTACTGATCAGGTTTCATGGGCAGACGGTAACGCATGGGCTCCGTGTATCGAAGAAAAGATGATCGACGGTCAGTATAAATATTTCTTCTATTTCAGTGGTAACAGCGTTGACGGAACAGGCAAACAGATAGGTGTCGCTACGGCAGACTCTCCTACTGGTCCTTTCACGGATCTTGGAAAACCGATGATCAAAAATTCTCCTGTAGGCTGGGGACAGCAGATCGATGGTGACGTGTTTACAGATCCTAAGACAGGAAAAAGTTATTTCTATTGGGGTAACGGTTATATGGCAGGTGCAGAACTTAACGACGATATGACATCTATTGATGAATCGACTATAAAAGTTATGACTCCGCAAGGTGGTACTCTTCAGGATTATGCTTTCCGCGAAGCTCCTTACGTGATCTACCGTAACGGTGTATATTATTTCCTTTGGTCGGTTGACGATACAGGTTCTCCTAACTATCATGTGGCTTACGGTACTTCAGATTCTCCTCTTGGTGATATCAAAGTTGCGGATTCTCCGGTTATCCTTATTCAGAATGCAGGAGAAGAAATCTACGGTCCTGCACACAATTCTGTTCTTCAGATTCCCGGTAAAGATGAGTGGTATATGGTTTATCACCGTATAAACAAGGATTATCTTGATCGTGAAAAAGGTCCGGGCTTCCACCGCGAAGTTTGTATCGACCGTATGTATTTCAATCCAGACGGTACGATCGCTCCTGTTGTTCCGACTCACACAGGTGTGAAATTGAAATAAAAAGTTATTACATATTGTAATATTACCGGCCATGCGTCTTTTTAGATGCATGGCCTTTTTTTATTCATGACAGAAATATAATTTTTATCTTATTTAAACAAATAAATATAAAAATCAAAATAACTATATTGCGTGATCATAAATACATACATATTATAAATCTAACATGAAACGACGAAATCTATTAACCGTGATTACGGCTTTATCTCTTATTTCCGTAACAGGTGAAGCAAAAATCAAATTACCGGCATTGTTTACCGACAATATGGTTCTCCAACAGCAGTCAACAGCTCCGATATGGGGCGAGGCTAAGCCCGGAAAACAGGTAAAAATCACAACATCGTGGGATAAGAAAGAATATTCCGTAACGGCCGGCAACGATGGTAAATGGCATGCCGGACTTCAGACTCCTGTTTACGGCGGACCTTATCATATTGAAATATCAGACGGCAGCAAGACAAAACTAAACAATGTCATGATCGGTGAAGTATGGATATGCTCCGGCCAGTCGAATATGGAGATGCCTCTTGCGGGATGGGGAAAGATCAATGATTACAAGAAAGAGATAGAAAAAGCTGAATTTCCGGATATAAGGCTTTTCCATGTAAAAAAGACAACCGCAATGAAGCCGCAGGATGATGTAGTAACAGAATCCGGAGGATGGGTGGAATGCAGTCCGGCGACAATTCCCGAATTTTCGTCGGTTGCTTATTTTTTCGGAAGCAATATCCATATCAGTCAGGATGTGCCGGTGGGGCTTATAAGTACATCATGGGGTGGAACGGTAGCTGAAGCATGGACAAGCGGTGAAATGTTGTCGGAAATGCCCGACTTCACGGATCCCGTCATGAAAATTGAAGAAATAGCGGCAGTAAATCAGAATTTCAGGGAAAAATATCATGCCGATCTTGCAAAATGGCATAAACTTATAACAGACTCTGATCCGGGTCTTGAAAACGGTAAAGGATTATATTGTAAAGTGAATTTTGATGACTCGGAATGGGGTGAAATGAATGTTCCGGGCATATGGGAAAGTCAGGGATTATATGATTATGACGGAATAGTCTGGTTTCGCAAAGAAGTGGATATTCCCGAAGAGTGGGATTCAAAACGTCTGACTCTTGATCTTGGAATGATAGACGATAATGATATCACCTATTTCAACGGAACTGAGATAGGACGCACGGAAGGATGGAATAAGTCTCGAAGTTACAGCGTGCCTGAAAACCTTGTAAAGAAAGGCCGTTCGGTGATCAGCGTAAGAGTACATGACACTTCCGGTGACGGTGGTCTTTATGATAAGGACATAAGGCAGGTGCTGAAACTCTCTGATGATAATGTGATGGCAATTGACGGTAGATGGAAATATTGTGCTTCTCTTTCGGCAAAGGATCTTCCTGCCGCCCCGCGAAATTATGACTCACCTAATCATCCTACATTGCTTTACAACGCTATGATAGCCCCGCTTGTGCCTTATAAGATAAAAGGTGCAATATGGTATCAGGGAGAAAGTAATGCTTCACGTGCTTATCAGTATCGCGAACTGTTTCCTCTTATGATAAAAGACTGGAGAGAGAAATGGAATGACAACTTCCCTTTCTATTTCGTACAGCTTGCCAATTTCCGTCAGTCTCCCGAATATCCGGGAAATTCCGACTGGGCAGAACTTCGTGAAGCACAGTTGATGACACTGAACCTTGAGAATACGGGGATGGCTGTCACTATAGATATAGGTGATGCAGATGATATCCATCCGAAAAACAAACAGGAAGTCGGACGTCGTCTCGCGCTTGCGGCACGTGCCAATACTTATGGAGAAAACATAGCATTCAGCGGACCTTTATATGATTCATATAAGATAGAAGGAAATAAAGTCCGGATCAGTTTCAAACATGCGGAAGGCCTTAAAACTTCTGATAATAAAGAATTGTCGGGTTTTGCGGTTGCAGGTCCTGACAGAAAATTCAGATGGGCGAAAGCAGAGATAAGCGGTAACGAGGTTATTGTATATTGCGAGGATATAAAAGATCCGATAGCGGTCAGATATGCCTGGGCTACAAATCCGGTATGCAACCTTATAAATTCCGATGAACTGCCTGCCTCTCCTTTCCGTACCGACGACTGGCAGGGACTGACATCGGATAAAAATTAGGGCTGATAATACTTAATAAATACACAATTTTTAAAAACGGATTAAAAAGTTGAGATATTGTAACGAAATTTTGTTTTCATAAACAGAAAATATTTCATATATTGCTACATATTGCACAATTTTGCAAACAATTTTCCACCGAAGATTACGTTTAATTATAAAACTGTTATTTATTATGGATCAATTCTTCTCATCACTAAGTTCCTATTTATGGGGATGGCCGATGATAATCCTTCTGATCGGAACACATCTGTTTCTTACGATCAGACTAAGATTTCCTCAAAGGCATCTGTTTAAGGCGATAAAACTTTCAGTAACAAAAGACAAGGGAACAAGCGGTGACGTGAGTCAGTTCGGTGCCTTAGCGACTTCGCTGGCAGCAACTATCGGTACGGGAAATATTATCGGTATGGCAACTGCAGTAAGTCTTGGAGGTCCGGGTGCGGTATTATGGTGCTGGATTACCGGTGTTCTCGGTATGTCCACCAAATATGCGGAAGGACTTCTTGCAGTGAAATACCGTGTAAAAAACGAAAAGGGAGAATTGTCAGGCGGTCCGATGTATGCTCTTGAAAAAGGACTCGGGATGAGATGGCTTGCCATTCTGTTCTGCATATTCGCGGCAATAGCGGCGTTCGGTATCGGAAACACCGTTCAGGCCAACTCCATAACGATGATGCTTCAGAATACTTGGCATATCCCTCCGGTATATTCAGGTGCGGTGATTGCCGGTCTGGTTGCTCTGGTGATAATATTCGGAGTAAAAGGTATATCTAAAGTTTGTGAACATCTTGTGCCTTTTATGGCTCTCTTCTATATTATAGGCTGTCTTGTGATACTGTATTTCAACCGTGCCTTTCTGTCGGAGAGTCTTGCTCTTATCGTTGACAGTGCTTTTTCTTCAAAAGCAGCCGGAGGCGGTTTCGTTGGTTCGACCATTATCATGGCTTCGCGTTTCGGTATAGCGAGAGGGCTTTTCTCAAATGAGTCAGGTTTAGGCTCCGCTCCTATTGTTGCCGCTGCCGCAAAAACAAGAAATTCGGTACGCCAGGCTCTTGTTTCTTCAACAGGTACATTCTGGGACACAGTAGTAATATGTGCTCTTACCGGTCTTGTGCTTGTAAGCAGTATCATTGCATATCCTGAAATCGATCATACTCACGGTGCAGCACTCACGAAGGCGGCTTTTGACAAGATACCTTATGTCGGTTCGCTTATTTTGTCGGTAGGAATAACGACTTTCGCATTTTCCACCATTCTCGGATGGTCTTATTATGCTGAGAAGTCTATAGAATATATCGGCGGAAGCCGTATAATAATCGGCTACAGGTTTATATGGATAGCGGCGATTTTTATAGGTTCTATAATGGATATGACTCTTGTATGGAATATCTCAGATTGTATGAACGCTCTTATGGCTATTCCGAATCTTGTTTCGCTGTTGCTGTTGTCGTCGGTCATAGTAGCTGAAACAAGGTATTACCTGTGGGAAGACCGCCTTGACGAGACTCAGGTTTTCAATGAGGAAACCGTAGAAACAGAGAAAGCGGAAGGAAAGACCGCGGATATATGATAAACGGATAAAATATAAAAAGGACTGAGCTTTAAATGATAAGGCTCAGTCCTTTTATATTTTACAGATTTCTTATTCCCGGTTATCCTTTTCCGAACTTTCTTTTTCTTCAGGATACTCTTTTCTGAAAGCGAAAAAAGCAAGGAAGAGAATGCATATAAGATCTATGAAAGCATTTATATATGTGCTCTCAAACTTTATTATGAAAATCGGATTGAAATATATGGCTATCATAACAAGTGCCAGATTCCAGATTCCGACCGATTTCTGACGGTAATGACGCCAGGCCATCCATAAGGTTCCGGCACAGACAAGTGAGTTGAACACTTTTTCCGCCCATAAAGGAAGCCATGGAAACCAGTTATAAAGCGGTAATAATATAAGTACAAGCGCACCGACACATATCAATGACACTATCTTCATGTTGTTCATATCATTCCTGTTATTAGTGTTGCTTCAGAAGAAACCGGATACTATGGACGGTAGCTCCTTTATAGCATAATTATAACAATGATTTCGGAGAATAGGTTTAATTAAACTTTATTCTGTATGAATGAAGGATATTGAGTTCTGAGTGAACAGGAAGAGTAAAGAGGAATGTGTGAAGAGTAAACGAAAGTCAATGAAGACCAAAAAAAGAAAAACCTCTCAAACGGGATCAGATCCTGTTCAAGAGGTACATTATTCACAAGAGGCTTTTTTTATACTAATAGTAAAGTATTTGCTGCAAAGAAGAATAAAAAATAATCATTAAAAGAATTATTTTACATTCTTTAAACCTTTGAAGTATATTTTAAAATTTCATCCGTATTAACACCCCTTTTATCTGCATATTCATGCATTTGATCATTGTCAATATCACCAAGCATGAAATAAGATGATTCAGGATGTGCTATATATATACCGCTTACGCTTGAAGAAGGAGACATAGCTCCGTGCTCCGTCATGCTGATTCCGATAGATTTGAAATCAAGGATTCCGTCAAGGATAAAGTTAAGCGACATATCGGGAAGTGAAGGATAACCAACAGCAGGACGAATGCCCTGATGATCACCGGTCTTAATTTCTTCTTTTTCATAACCCCATAGTTCCTGTCTTACTTTTTTATGAAGCCATTCGCTTGTTGCTTCTGCAAGACGGTCGCCCAGAGTCTGAAGAAGAATAGAGTCGTAATCGTCGCCCGATTTATTGAATTCCTTAAGATATGCAGTGTATTCAGGACCAATTGCAACAGCAAATGTTCCTATATGATCACCTTTCCCCTCTGGTGCGATAAAATCGGAAAGAGAAAGAGAGACAGGAGTGTCAGACTGCTGACGAAGAGTAGGAATTTCAAAAGTTTCATTTCCTGTCTGAATAAATATGCTGTCGTTTTCTGAATATGCGTTATATAATCCGACTATACAGTTCATTGTAAGATTGAGTTCGTCAAGCATTTTATTTGCATCTCGATACAGATTGAAAGCATGAAGTGCCTTATCTCTCTTATCGGCAGGCACCGTAACTATCCATGACTCAAACTTACTGTTATCCGAAAGGAATTCCTCTGAAAACGGGAAGCTTCCGGATACTTTCCATGCGTTAAAGAAATATTTCCAGTTTATAAAGCTCCGGATTTCAGAAACCGGAATATTTTCAATCAACGTTCTGCCCGGAGTTAAAGGAGCACCAATCATCTGAGTTTCCGGCGCAGACTTAAAAGCACGACGTCGGGCGTCTTCTATTGAGATACATTTCTTTTCCTTTAACGACTCTCTGAGATCTTCCTGATAGGTTTTCAGTTCGTTTACAGCTTCCTCTTTAGTTGAAGGATTCTGAAGTCTTGCCGCAACAATAGGATTCTGTGCAGCATCCTTAAGATGGAACACAGGTCCGGAATAATTTGGTGCAATCTTAACGGCTGTATGAAGTTCAGATGTAGTGGCACCACCTATCATAAGCGGAATATTAAGACCTTTTCGTTCCATATCCTTTGCCACATTGCACATCTCTTCAAGCGACGGAGTGATCAGTCCGCTAAGACCGACAAAATCAGCTTTAAACTCGATCGCAGCTTTAATGATCTCTTCGGTAGGAACCATTACCCCAAGGTCGATAACTTCATAATTGTTGCAAGCGAGAATTATTCCCACAATGTTTTTGCCGATGTCATGAACGTCGCCTTTAACGGTCGCTATAACGAATTTACCCGCTTTGGTCGTAGAAGCACTTTCTTTCTGTGCTTCGATAGTCGGAGTAAGCAATTCTACAGCTTTTTTCATCGTTCTTGCACTTTTCACAACCTGAGGAAGAAACATTTTTCCTTCTCCGAAAAGACGCCCTACTTCATTCATTGCCTGCATAAGAGGTCCGTCAATTATATCGACAGCTCTGTCATATTTCTGTAACGCTTCGGAAATATAGGTATCAAGATTTTCAGTGATGCCTTTACGAAGCGCAAATATTATTTTTTCCTCTATGCTCTTGCCCTCAAGGTCATCAGCCTTTGAAGGACCTTTTGAAGTTTCTTTTTCTTTTAATTCATGAGCGATATCTATAAGACGCTCTGTAGCATCTTCATCACGGTTAAGGACTACATCTTCAACCAGAGTAAGAAGATCGGCAGGTATATCCTGATAATCTATTGATGAAGACGGATTGACAATACCCATATCCATACCCGCTTTTATTGCATGGTAAAGAAATACTGAGTGCATCACCTCTCTGAGGTAATTGTTGCCACGGAAAGAGAAAGACAGATTACTTATACCTCCGCTGATCATAGCATGAGGGAGATTGGCTTTTATCCACCTTGTAGCTTCTATAAAATCTCTGGCATAATTATTATGTTCTTTGATTCCCGTAGCTATTGCCAGCACGTTAGGATCGAAGATTATATCATGTGGATTAAAATCAATGCGTTGTGTCAGAAGATTATATGCGCGTTCGCATATCTCTTTCTTTCGTTCAAAAGTATCAGCCTGTCCTGTTTCGTCGAAAGCCATAACAACGACAGCCGCACCCATTTTCTTTATAAGGGCTGCTTTTTCAAGGAAACTATCCTCTCCCTCTTTAAGCGATATGGAGTTTACCACAGGTTTTCCCTGAACGCATTTAAGGCCGGATTCGATAACATTGAACTTTGACGAGTCGATCATCAGGGGTACTTTACAGATATCGGGATCACTCGCTATAAGATTAAGGAAAGTGACCATCTCCTGCTCCGCTTCAAGCATAGCATCGTCCATGTTTATATCTATCACCTGAGCTCCTGCTTCTACCTGTGCTCTTGCTATCTCGAGTGCTTCATCATATTTCTTCTCCTTTATAAGACGAAGGAATTTGCGGCTTCCCGCTACGTTACATCTCTCTCCTATGTTAAGAAAATTATTCGATGAGTTAATATGAAGTACTTCAAGACCGGAAAGTACCGATCCTTGTTCAGGATTGCTTATCTGATGCGGTTTTGCTGTTTCCGCAAGTCTGCATATTTCACTGATATGTTCGGGTGTAGTACCGCAACAGCCGCCCAGAATATTTACAAGTGATTCATCAGTAAATGCCTTGACATTGTCACGCATCGTCTGAGGAGTTTCATCATATTCACCGAAGCGGTTTGGAAGTCCCGCGTTAGGATATGCCGAAATGAAGTTTACACTCTTTTCGCCAAGTTCACGAAGGAACGGAAGCATATCGGTAGCTCCGAAAGAACAGTTAAGTCCTACAGAAAGAACATCGGCATGCATAACGGAAGCAAGAAAAGCTTCGATTGTCTGACCTGAAAGCGTACGTCCGGATTTATCGGAAACGGTAAGAGAAAGCATTATCGGAACTGGTCTTGTTTCGGCAATAGCCTTTTCAGCTCCGAAAATGGCTGCTTTGGCATTAAGTGTATCAAAGATGGTTTCAATAAGAAGAAGATCCACACCACCGTCTATAAGAGCTTTTGTCTGAACATAATATGCTTCTGCCAGTTCGTCGAATGTTATATTTCTTTCAGCAGGTGAACTTACGTCGGGCGAAATAGATGCAGTACGGTTGGTCGGTCCTATGGAACCGGCTACGAAACGCGGTTTTGAAGGATCATTAAGATTAAACAGATCGGCAGCCTCTCTGGCTATCATTGCGGAACAATAGTTTATTCTTGCGGCATAACCGGCAAGATCGTAATCAGCAAGAGAGACGGAAGTTGAGTTGAAACTGTTCGTTTCAATTATATCCGCTCCGGCTTCAAGATATTCGATATGGATACGCTTGATCTTATCGGGTTGAGTTATTGACAGGATATCGTTGCATCCTTTAAGGTTCACATTCCAGTCACGGAATTCCTCTCCCCTGAAATCTGATTCTGTAAGTGATAACTTCTGAATCATGGTGCCCATTGCACCATCAAGAACCAACACACGTTCTTTTAATATATCTTTGATATTTACCATTACCTTAAATATTATTACGGTTTTCCGCTGATTGCGGAAAGAAACAACAGATATGTTGCGGTGAGTAACTTATTATTTTATTCGGGACGGATTCTTTGCCGCGAAATCCTTCCAGTTGGAATATGATTTATCCTGAGAAGGACGGTTGCTCTGATAGAAATGACATAAAGCAGCAGCTACGGCATCGGTAGCATCAAGTTTTTTGTCAAGTTCATCATCAGAAAGTTTCAGGATTCTTTTTACCATTCCGGCTACCTGATCCTTTGAAGCGGCACCGCTGCCCGTGATTGACATCTTTATCTTCAACGGCGCATATTCCGTTATAGGAATATCTCTGTTAAGTGCTGCTGCCATGGCAACACCCTGGGCACGACCCAATTTCAGCATTGACTGTACGTTCTTTCCGAAAAACGGAGCCTCGATGGCAAGCTCATCGGGATTATACTGATCGATGATGGAAGTGACACGTTCATATATCTTTTTTAATCTCAGATAATGACTGTCGAGTTTATTCAACATAAGCACTCCCATTACGACAAGTGACGGCGTATTCTTTCGTATTACGATAACTCCGTATCCCATAACATTTGTTCCCGGGTCAATGCCTAAAATAATTCTTTCATTCATTATTTAAAGAGGGATTTCTTTCATTAGGGTGGAAAAGCCAAGTACGCTTTTTCCGAATCTCGCTGTCATTTCATTATTAAGTGGTGCGCCACACGAGATATACCATTCGTTCAGAACATCGATGTTTTCTACATTAAACTGCAGAGCGAAGTTTTTCCCCTCTCCGTCTTCCTGTGTTGAAAGAATCTCCGCAAGGCGCGGATCCGACAGAGTGCCGTCATTAAGAGCGACAGGAATATATTCAGATTTTATATAATCGGTGAATTCGTTTTCTATATTCAATTCTACATTGAATGTTGTATTAAAAATTATCATTTTGTAACAGTTATAAACGCTAAATTTTTCATTTATCGCAAAAATAATGGTTTTTATCTCTATTTACTAACCATACAGGTGATTATAATATAAATAAACCCTTATTAAAGTTCATTTTTCAGATACTCATTTTTTTAACCGGAATCTTATAAACCAATTAATGACAATCGGTGTTTCTTTAATAGTGTTTATTGAAAAATTATTATCAACTAAAAAATTATGTTATGGCTGCTGAATCAGTAGAGATTTTGAATTCAAAACTTGATGTAAAAAAACTTATCGAGGAATTAAACTCCGCTCTTGCCGAAGAGTGGCTTGCTTTTTATCAGTACTGGGTAGGTGCGCAGGTAGTTATAGGATTTAACCGTCCTGAAGTTGAATCAGAATTTCTGGAACATGCATCAGAAGAATTTGAACATGCCAAACTTCTTGCTCAGAGAATCAAAGAACTTGAAGGCGTGCCTGTACTATCTCCTCAGGAATGGTTTGAGATAGCAAAATGCAAGTATCTCAAGCCGACAGATTTCGGAGTTATCGCTCTTTTAAAAGACAACATAGCCGGTGAGAGATGTGCGATCGCGCATTATCAGAAAATCGCAGCTATGACGGAAGGTATAGATTATGTCACTGCAGATCTCGCAAAACATATACTTGCAGAAGAGGAAGAACATGAACTGGATCTGACCGATTATCTTACTGATATAGAAAGAGCATTTGATGACATTAAAAAAAGTATGTCGAAATAATATAAATTTATTTTCTGTCTGAAAAGGGCGAAAATATGACTTATCTCAACGTCAGAAAAAATATCGTTTATTTCTTTTTTTATTTTCAGTAAACTGCGAGATGAGAATACATCCCGCAGTTTGTTTTTTCTTAAACCTTTAATCTATTGGGTTTTATGAGGGCCTTTTAAAGCCATATATTAAACCGTGGAAACAGAAGCAATGATCTGCCGACATAATCAATTATGTATATTATTCGATTAAGGGGATTGTTGTTACCGGCTTTCCTGAAAATAATATTGATGTCTTTCAGTTGAAACCTAATATTTTTAAATTGATTATAATCAAATTTATAATTACTTTGTAAAAAAAATTATGATTGAAAACATTAAACTAAAATTGGAGGAAGTGGGAAAAGATCTCCGATATCTTTCCCTTTTATCAAATAACTTCCCTACCATTGCTCAGGCAAGCTCGGAAATAATAAATCTGGAGGCAATTCTTAACCTGCCTAAAGGCACAGAGCATTTTCTTACCGATCTTCACGGAGAATATGAAGCCTTTCAGCACGTTCTAAAAAATGCGTCAGGCGTTGTCAGAAGAAAAGTGGATGATATATTCGGATCTACTTTGCGGGAGAATGCAAAAAGAGAACTTTGTACTCTGATTTATTATCCTGAAGAGAAACTTGAACTTATCAAAAAAACCGAGAATGACCTTGACGACTGGTATCGCACTACTCTGCATCAGATAATAGAAGTTGCCAGAATAGTATCTTCTAAATATTCTCGTTCGAAAGTACGTAAATCACTTCCAAAAGATTTCGCGTATATCATTGAAGAGCTTCTTCATGAATCTCAGCAACAGACAGACAAACATGATTATTTCAACAGTATCATTTCAAGTATAATATCAATAAGACGCGCTGACGAATTTATCATTGCGATATGTAAGGTGATTCAACGTCTTACGATCGACACTCTGCATATAGTTGGTGATATATACGACAGAGGACCCGGCGCACATATCATAATGGAAACATTATGCGGATATCATGATTTCGACATCCAGTGGGGAAATCACGATATTCTGTGGATGGGTGCGGCTGCAGGGAATGATGCCTGCATTGCGAATGTGATAAGAATAAGCCTAAGATATGCCAATCTTGAGACTCTTGAGGACGGTTACGGGGTAAGTCTTCTTCCGCTTGCAACTTTTGCAATGGAAACTTACGGAGATGATCCATGCAAGAATTTCAAATCTAAGATCAGCGACTCTGATAATCATAAGGATAAGACCCTGAGAATGCTGAGCCAGATGCATAAGGCTATAGCGATAATTCAGTTTAAACTTGAAGGGCAGATTATAAACCGTCGTCCTCAGTTTGATATGGATTCAAGAAATATGCTAGATAAGATCAATTATGAAAATAATACAATATATATAAATAATAAGGATTATGACCTGGTTGATCCTAATCTTCCGACCGTAGATCCTAAAAATCCTTATGCTCTTACAGCAGAAGAAGAAGATCTTATGGAAAAGCTGAGACATTCTTTTAAAAACAGCGAAAAACTGCATAAGCATATACGTTGTCTTTATGCTAAGGGAAGCTTATATCTGACAAGAAACTCTAATCTTCTATATCACGCTTCTATTCCTCTTAATGCTGACGGTTCGCTTAAGGAAGTTAAACTTCTTAATACGGTATTTAAAGGCAAACCTCTTTTCGACACTATTGACAAGCTTGTAAGAACTGCTTATTTCGATGAGCAGGATTCTGTAAATAAAAGTTTTGCAGTTGATTATATGTGGTATCTGTGGTGTGGAGCAGATTCTCCTTTATTCAACAAAGATAAGATGGCTACTTTTGAACGCTATTTTATAGCCGACAAGGAAACTCATAAGGAGAAAAAAGGAGATTATTATAAAATGATAAACGAAGAATCTGTCTGTGATGAGATTCTTAAGGAATTCGGTCTTGATCCTGATAATTCAAGAATAATAAACGGTCATATACCTGTAAAAACCATAAAAGGTGAAACACCGCTCAGAGCAAACGGAAAACTTCTCGTTATAGACGGAGGTTTCTCGAAAGCATATCAGAGTGAGACAGGTATTGCCGGATACACGCTGATATATAATTCTCACGGACTGCTCCTTGTTCAGCATGAACCGTTTGAATCGGCTGAAGAAGCTATTATGGAAGGCCAGGATATCATCTCTACAATTCAGATCCTTGAATTTAAAGCCCAAAGACTGAAAGTACGTGATACTGACCGGGGTAAGGAACTGGCTAACCAGATAAAAGATTTACAAAAACTGCTTCTTGCTTATCGCGGAGGCCTTATAAAAGAAAAAAAATAAATAATTAAATTATGGCTACTAAAAAACTTGCCGTTTTATATGTTTCTCAGGAAATCGCTCTTGATTTTTCAGTGATACAGGTTCTGGATTGTATTATGGATAACATAAAACCCGCAGATATACATGAAATGTATCTTCTTGATGCGGATTCAGAAAATTACTATCTTGTTTCGGATCTTGATAATTATACTTCCATAAAGGATATAATACAGCCAAGTTTTGAAAACGGGAATCTAAGTATGTTTGATTTCGATATTCAGCTAAAAAACGGGATTTCGATATATACTCACGATAATCTGACGATAGAAGCTCCTGATGAAGCTGCATTATTCAAATATGTGGATTATATTTTCCGTTTTTTCCATTTAGAAGCTGCAAAATGCAAAGAAATTATCATTTCTTCGCCTGATGAGTTGGTGGAATTTGATGTAAATTAAATACTCTTTTATATCTTTGCGGAAAATTTAAAATCACATTATGCTATGGAGCTTTTCCAAAACTCGTATTTCTCATTATTCGTTATTGTAGCCTTAGGCTATATGCTGGGATCAATTAAGATTAAAGGTGTTTCGCTGGATGTTTCGGCAGTAATTTTCATCGCCTTACTTTTTGGTCATTTCGGAATATTAATTCCTGCAGACATTCAGAATTTCGGTATGATTCTGTTTATTTTCACTATCGGTATCCAGGCAGGTCCCGGATTTCTTGACTCCTTTAAAAGTAAAGGACGTCAGCTTGCGGTATTGACAACTATTCTTATCGGTTCTGCCGGACTTGTGTCTTATTTATGCGGATGGTTTTTCGAAATTGACGCTGCAACGGTAACTGGTCTTCTTGCAGGAGCTCTTACTTCTACTCCGGGTCTTGCGTCAGCAATCGAAGCAACAGGTTCATCTCTTTCTTCAATCGGTTACGGTATCGCTTATCCGTTCGGAGTTATCGGTGTAATCCTGTTTGTTAAACTTCTTCCTAAACTGATGCGTGTAAACATCAATGAACTTGATGACAAAATCGAATCTGAACAGGTTGATCAGTACCCGGCTATCTCGGCACGTTCTTTCGTTATAACAAACAGCACGGTATTTGGAAAAAGCATAGCTGATCTTAAGATAAGAACTATGACCGGAGCTAATGTATCAAGACTTCTGCATGACGGAAAAGCACTTCTTCCTAAACCTAACGCACTTCTTCACGAAGGAGATATTGTTAAAGCGGTAGGAACAATTGATGCTCTTGACAGAGTAGAGATGCTTCTTGGAAAAAGTACAGACGTTGAACCTCCTTTGAAAGAGGGTGTTGAAATCGAACAGATTCTTCTTACAAATACAAAACTTGTAAATGAAACTCTTGGTTCTCTTAACCTTCTTGGAAATTACGGTGCGACAGCAACCAGAGTAAGAAGATCGGGTATTGAGATCACTCCTTCTGCTGACCTGAAACTTAAATTCGGTGATAAACTTACAATCACGTCTCCTAAAGAAGAACTTAAACAGATTGCAAGAATCTTCGGTAATGATGATAAAGCGGTTTCAAGTACAAACTTCTTCCCTATTGCGGCAGGTATCGTTCTAGGTGTTTTATTCGGAAAAATCAATATCGCTTTAGGAAACGGACTTTCTTTCTCTCCTGGTCTTACAGGTGGTGTACTTCTTGTTGCGATCACTCTTAGTGGTATCGGTAAAACAGGACCTATCATGTGGACAATGTCAGGAAGCTCAAATACACTTTTAAGACAACTTGGTCTTATCATGTTCCTTGCCGGTGTAGGTACTTCTGCCGGTCAGCAGATCGTAGCGACATTCCAGCAGCACGGTATAACACTGTTTATGGTTGGTGGAGCAATCACGCTTATCCCTATGCTAATCGCAACTATAGTGGCTAGATATGTATATAAAATGAATATATTATATCTGCTTGGTGCACTTACGGGTGGTATGACTTCTACTCCTGGTCTTGCAGCATGTGACTCTATGACAAGAACAAATATGCCAACAGTTGCTTATGCGACAGTATATCCAATTGCACTTGTACTTCTTATCGTAGTAATTCAGATCCTTGCTTATGTATAATGTGATATTATAATAAGTTAATCGATTCATAATAATACAACTTTATATAAAAACTCATCTGTTATTAAACAGATGAGTTTTTTTGTTTTAAAATCTATTTAAATTGAATCCTTTATTTTCAAATATTATGCTTTACTCTATTTTATCAGTTCAATAAATCCGTCTTCCTAAATCTTTCATTTTTCATCTAATAACTTACATTAAACTCATAAAAAAATACTTTTACGAAATTTTCGCCATCCGCTTATTATATTAATCAAACTAATCTATTATCGCATTTACGGCCGGATATCACCTTCTTAAGCTCAGGATAAATTCTTTGCATTATAACCCGCTACTGCTTTTATGTACACATATCATCTCTTTTATCAGTCTTTTATGTTATATATATTTTGTTGATTTTAAGTTATTCTACTTTCTTATAGAAGATAATATAAACTTATTTGTTAAAACTATGTTTTAATACTAAAACATTAAATTAATAAAGATATGGACACACAGAATAATGCTGATGACAAAAAGAAACCGACGGTTTCAGAAGAAAAAACAAAGATGATGGTAGATAAATATAATGCAGATCCCGATAAAGGCGATATGACACGTGCCGAATATGCACGCCATCTTTCTAAAAACGATCCTAATTTTGTCCCATGGTTATTTGATTTCGAACAGAAAGAAGAACGTTCAGATCTTTCAACCGGCATGTGGAGAAACGTCGACGATGAGTTTGATAACTGGATTGACATTTACGATAACTATTAATATTTTGGCACATGGTAGTGGTAGACTGGTTTGTAAATATTCTTCATAAATATCCTGAGTCAGCTGTTTTTCTGGCTGTCGGAATAGGATTTATTGTAGGGAAAATAAAGATTGGATTTTTCTCACTTGGAACTGTTGCCAGTGCCTTACTGGCAGGTCTACTGATCGGACAACTGGGAATTGACGTTCCCGGCCCTATGAAATCATCTTTTTTCCTGTTGTTTTTATTTACTACCGGTTATGCTGTAGGGCCTCAGTTTTTCAGATCTGTAGCTTCTAACGGAATAAAGCAGGTTTTATTTGCTTTATTAATATGTACGGCATGTTTCGGCTCGGTATTCATTATGGCTAAAATAGCAGGATATAATGTAGGACAGGCTGGAGGGATGTTTGCCGGATCTCAGACAATTTCAGGAGCATTGGGCATTGTGCCGGAAACAATAAGCGGAAATCCTAACTACTCAGATGCTTTAAAAGCTGAACTGATTGCTGCCGTTCCTGTTTGTTATTCTATTACATATATCTTTGGCGCAGCAGGTTCTGCATTTATTCTGAGTATCATCGGACCTCGTCTGTTAGGAGGAATTAAAAAAGTAAAAGCCGAAGTCGCAGAACTGGAAAACAATCTTGGAGATCAGCATATAACCGATAATACTCCTGCAATATTCTCTGCATTAAGACCTGTCACTTTCAGAGCATATCATATAGGCAGCGAATGGTTTGGAGCAGAAGGCAGATCAGTAGAAGAAGTGGAAGCTCTTCTATTTAACCGGCATGAAAGAATCTTTGTAGCTAGACTGCGTCATGAGGGTACAATAAATTATGTGACTCCTAAGACGATGATTTATCCCGGTGATGATGTCGTTTTAAGCGGAAGAAGAGAATACGCGGTAAATCTTACCGGAACAATCGGTAATGAAATTGCAGATTATGATCTTCTTAATTTTCCTGCAGAAAATCTCCCGGTTATGATAAATAAAAAGACTTTTGCAGGAAAGACTATTGTTCAGCTTTTACTTGAAGATTTCATGCACGGAGTAAGTATTAAGCGTCTTACAAGAGGTGATATGAATCTTAAAATCCGCCCAGGAACAGAACTGATGTCGGGTGACGTAATTGAAATTGCGGGTATACCTTCCGATGTAGAACGGGCTGCTAAAAAAATTGGTTTTATCGACCGTCCAACAAATATTACAGATATCATATTCCTATGTATTGGTATAGTTATTGGTGTTTATTTCGGATCATTAATGATTAAGGCGGGAAAAATACCTGTAAGTCTTGGATCTAGCGGAGGTACACTTCTGGCAGGTTTATTCCTTGGATGGTTACGCTCTAAACGACCAACTTTCGGCTCAATTCCTGATGCTTCAGTATGGCTTATGAGAACTCTGGGACTAAGTATGTATGTTGCTATAATAGGAATCGTAGCAGCTCCAAGTTTTGGTACAAGCTTACAGAGCCTGGGATGGGAAATATTGGTTTACGGAGCTATAGCAACGTCATTTCCTTTATTTTTCGGAATATTTCTGGGAAAATTCGTATTCAAATTCAAAAGTCCTATAACTCTTGGATGCATCGCAGGTGCAAGAACAAGTACTCCGTCTCTTGGAGCTATAACTGATCAGCTCGACAGTGATATTCCTACACTTGGATATTCTCTTACATATGCTGTAGGAGTTGTGGTTAATCTGATTGGAGCGCTTTTGATAGTCTTACTGATGTAAAATACAGATTATCAGAAATCAAATAACAAGGGACATAATTATGATAACTATTTATTCATATATATATAATATCGTATATATAATATTGTGATTCATAGTTTTAAATTGTTCCGGGATAGTAATTGAGATCTATATTATTGATTTTAATAGTATTTGGTATTAATCTTTTGTCATGATCAATTCTTTAGTGAAAAGAAAGCCTATCTCTATAATTTTTTTTGGATAATCTTATATCAAAAATCAATGGAGGCAACAAATCTATATTATTGATCTTGATACAGAACACAGATATAATAAGAGAGTAAGTAAGAGATACAAATATTACTGATATTAAGTTTAGATTACTATAATATCACAGAAAGCAAGAGCTTATATCTGAAACAGAGAAAATCATCAAAAAAGGAGTTGTTAAGATATAAATAGAAATCATTTTATATTAAGACTTTATTAATAACGAAAAAGCGGGATAATCTGTTAAAAGATTTCCCGCTTTCTTTATAATATGAATGTAAATATAAAATCTACGATATTTTAACCATGGAATTAATATTCATCCCACAATATTAACCGTTAATTGATAAAAGCATTTCCTGATTATTTCGTGTATGCTCCATTTGACCAAGCATAAACGTCATAGCTTCAACAGAATTCATATCTGAAAGATGTTTTCTTACAATCCACATTCTGTTTAATGTATCCTTATCATGAAGAAGATCATCGCGTCTTGTACTTGAAGAAAGAATATCAAGAGCCGGATATATACGCTTGTTAGAAAGTTTTCTGTCAAGCTGAAGTTCCATATTACCTGTTCCCTTAAACTCTTCAAAGATAACTTCATCCATTTTAGAGCCTGTTTCAATCAGAGCAGTCGCAATAATCGTAAGACTTCCGCCATTCTCGATATTTCTTGCAGCTCCAAAGAAACGTTTTGGTTTCTGTAATGCATTAGCATCAACACCTCCGGAAAGCACTCTACCTGATGCCGGAGCAACAGTATTGAAAGCTCTTGCAAGGCGAGTTATAGAATCCAGAAGGATAACTACGTCATGTCCGCACTCAGTAAGTCGCTTAGCTTTTTCAAGAACCATATCGGCCACTTTTACATGACGGTCTGCCGGTTCATCAAAAGTAGAAGAGATAACTTCTGCGTTAACGCTTCTTGCCATATCTGTAACCTCTTCAGGTCTTTCATCGATTAGAAGAATTATCATGTATACTTCAGGGTGATTTGCTGAAATAGCATTTGCTATATCCTTAAGCAATACTGTCTTACCTGTTTTAGGAGGTGCGACAATCAAAGCTCTCTGACCTTTTCCGATAGGAGAAAACAGATCTACAATTCTTGAAGAAATTGAATCTGAGTATCCTTTTGTCAGATTAAATTTCTCATCCGGAAATAAAGGTGTCAGATGTTCAAAAGGAACTCTGTCTCTTACAAATTCAGGAGAACGCCCATTTATTCTGTCAACTTTTACCAGAGGGAAAAACTTCTCACCTTCTTTAGGAGGTCTTATAGGACCTTCTACAAGATCACCTGTTTTTAATCCGAAAAGTTTAATCTGTGACTGTGAAACATAAATATCATCCGGAGATGAGAAATAGTTATAATCAGCAGAACGTAAGAATCCATAACCGTCGGCAAGGATTTCCAGTACACCCGATCCAAAAAGAAAACCATCAAAATCAAAAGAAGAATTTTTCACAGAAGAAGCTGATTTCGCAGTAACTACAGCCTTTACAGGAGCAGCAGGTTTTACATTTTCAGAATCTGATACTGCAATATTTTTATCGGAATAATCCTGCTTATTTCTAAGATTTTTATTTTTCTGATTATCTATTCTATCACCTTTATCAGCAGACTGATTATTGTTTTGTTGCTGTCTCTGATTATTTGGCTTGGAGAAACTTTGTTGAGGTTGCTCCTTTGGTTGATTAGCGTTATTCTTTTTAGAAGGGAGAATAGTATTTTTTATTGGGAAAAACGTCTGAAATGCTTTTCGGTTCTGCTCTATGATATTAGCTTTATCATTAGAACCTTTACCGTCTTCAGACTCTTCAGTCTGTTTAACATCAGATGTTTTGACTTCATCAGTTTTGTTTTCAAAAGGCAAAATGCCACTATTTTCCTGATTTAAATCAGGTGTATTCAAATCATTTTTTATTTCAGTCTTATTCAAATCATTAAGATCCTGAGACTGATTATCGGTTAAGGCCGCATTATTATCAAAAGGTAAAGTTTTTTCATCTTCATTAAATGATGAATCTTCAGAAAGCGCAGGATTTACCTTTTTAATTACTTTATCTGATGTTTTATTCTTTGATTTATTCGCAGTCTTCTTTACGTCCTTAGGCGCTGAAGCTGAAGCCTGATCTTCCTTTTTAGTGATTTTTGCTTTTGTAGTTTTTTTTGCGCCTCTGCTTTTTACAGATGTTGATTCATTAATATCTTTTGATTCATTATCAGCATCTAAAGCTGTTTGGTCATCTTTGACTGAAGTTTTAGGCTGCACCGTTTTAGTCTTTGATTTTGGCTGTTTAGGAGTTGTCTTTTTCTTTGGTGTTTTAATAGATTTCTCTTTTTCAGCAGAAATTTTCTTTCCTGCTGCATCGATTGCCTGCTGATCAAGTATTTTATAAACCAATTCGTCTTTTTGTATTGATTCAGCTTTATTAATTTTCATTTGTTTGGCAATTGCCTGCAACTCCGGCAATTGCTTCTCTTGTAGTTCTAATATATTATACATTTTGGAAATATAAAACGTAATTATGTTTTAAAGAATAAAGGCATAAAATCGTGTGCCTTATAAAAAAATTGAGAAAGGATTCTGTGAGTGCCGGAAGTCGGCGGAGAATTATATGCAACAAAAATAGTCTAATTTTTTAATTATATGCATTTTTATCCTAAAAAAAGCATTAACAGTTTTTTCTGCAGATATTAAAGCTTTTCAGAGAATATTTAATTCTCATATCCCTCTGTCCTATTAGAAAAAGAATCAATCATTCTATCTGGCCAAAAACAAAACACTCTCATTTTCAAAGAGAAATCAGTAATGTTTCGGTTGTATAAGAAGTAACTCTGAATCGATTATCAATTCTTTCTCCCACGATCCAGATAATATTATCACCTGAACATAAGACCCATGTATTTCTCTTTTCAACAAGAGAAAATTTATTATCCGAAAAATAATCACTTAACTTTTTCATTCCTGTCATTCCGAAAGGAACAAACTTATCTCCTTTCTTCCATTTTCTAAGGACAAGAGGAAAAACAATTTTAGAAACATCAAAACAACCGACATCCTTTGATTTAGGAATGTTTATTCCCGGAAAGTTTTTAATATACTCAATATTCATCTGGATCGGTGTTGTCAGTTGAGCAACATCCTGAAATATAAAATATTGCTCATGCTCAGCATCATAATCTTCTCTCTTACAAATAATGAGATAATCTCTGTCTTTTACTATTATACAGTTTCCTATATAAAAATGTTTACCAGAAATAGAATTCAGTGAATTATAAATATCATCAAGATTAGAGGAATTAGCGCCATAATCTTTAAGTATTTCAAAAAGAACAGTCTTAGGAGCGATTGTCTGCAACAACTTTTTTATATCTATCTTATATGACTGATCTGCAACTTCGATGATTTCTTTTTTAATATCAGCTATTGCACTCTGATAAACTATTTCTGTTTCCTTTAAATTTGAGATAGTCTTAATAATGGCTTCACAGGCATTAGGATTAATCTCTTTTAATAATGGTATGAGATCCAGTCTTATTTTATTTCGTGTATAAATATCCTTTTTATTAGTGCTGTCATTTACATATTCCAGACTCTTAAACTTAAGATATTTGATTATTTCATCGCGGGAAAGACAATTTAAAGGCCTTACAATCTTTCCGTTCACGGTATTTATTCCTGACAGCCCCGCAACACCAGTTCCTCTCAGAAGATTAAGGAAAAATGTTTCTATTGTGTCATCTCTGTGATGTGCAACAGCTATTGACTGTGCCGAATAAGTCTGCAACAATTCATTAAACCATTCATATCTGAGATCTCTTGCTGCCATCTCTATCGAAACTTTATTCGAAGAGGCATATTCTTTTGTATCAAAAACGATTTCCCTGTAAGGTATTCCGTATTCCTTTGCCAGTAATCTCGAAAATGCAGAATCACGATATGACTCCTGCCCTCTCAGCTGAAAATTACAGTGAGCTGCTATACATTTATATCCAAGAGAAATAAGTATATCTAATAAAGCCGAAGAATCGGCACCTCCGCTAAGGCCGATAATGATCGGCGATTTTTTATCAAAAATATTATTCTCTTTTATAAAGGCAGATACTTTATTCTGGATAAAAACATCATATGGAATCAGTTCTTTATGCATAATCTGTAATGTACAAGTAATTCATTAAAATTAAAACGAAATTGGAATAAATAGGTTCTGTTTAAGACTTATTCTGTCATATTATATTGCCAAAATTAAAAATATTACCATTATTTAGAGTATATCTGACGTATGTTTTATTATTTTTGCGCAAGAAAAAGAAATTGATCAGAATATGATAAATAAAATTAAAAATCTTATTGTTGAGATAGAAGATTGCAAAGCGTCTTCTCTGGAAGATATTGAAGCATTAAGAATTAAGTATTTAAGTAAAAAAGGAGAAATCTCTCAGCTTATGGCTGATTTCCGAAATGTTGCTCAGGAAGAAAAGAAACAGATCGGTCAGATGCTTAATGAACTTAAAGAAAAAGCTACAAATAAAATCAACGATCTTAAAGAACAGCATAAATCACTGGATAACGTAGTCCAGGATATTGACCTTACAAAAACATCTTATCCGGAATATATCGGAACGCGTCATCCCCTTTCAATCGTTAAGGATGAAATCATTGATATTTTCTCAAGACTTGGTTTTTCAATTGCAGAAGGTCCGGAAATCGAAGACGACTGGCATGTATTCGGGTCATTAAACTTTGCCGAAGATCATCCTGCACGTGATATGCAGGACACTTTCTTTATTCAGTCTCAGCCTGATGTAATACTTCGCACACATACATCTTCTGTTCAGACTCGCGTTATGGAGAGCACTCAGCCTCCGATCCGTATCATTTGTCCGGGACGAGTTTACAGAAATGAAGCAATTTCATACAGAGCACACTGTTTCTTCCATCAGGTAGAAGCATTATATGTGGACAAAAACGTATCATTTGCTGACCTTAAACAGGTTCTGTTGTTTTTTGCTAAAGAAATGTTTGGTGCCGATACGCAGATCAGACTAAGACCTTCATATTTCCCTTTCACAGAACCTTCTGCTGAAATGGATATCTCATGTAATATCTGCGGTGGAAAAGGATGTCCTTTCTGCAAACATACAGGATGGGTTGAAATCCTTGGTTGTGGTATGGTAGATCCTAATGTGCTTGAAGCAAACGGCATTGACAGTAAAGTTTATTCAGGCTATGCCCTTGGTATGGGTATCGAAAGAATCACAAATCTTAAATACAGAGTAAAAGACCTGAGACTATTCTCTGAGAATGATATCAGATTCTTAGATCAGTTTGAATCCGCTCATTAAGATTTTATCAAGAAAAAAATATATAAAGCGGTATGATATTTTTCATATCGCTTTTTTATTTGACTTATAATTAACATATCCTTCACTTTAAATCAAACACATATATAAATATGCAAGACAGTTTTAATAAGTATATTGAGGAATCAATTAAAAAGAACTGGGAAATGCCGGCGCTTACCGATTATAAGGGCTCAACATATCTTTATAAAGATGTTGCAAGAAAGATAGAAAAGATCCATATAATGTTTGAGGCTGCTGGTCTTAAGAAAGGTGACAAAGTAGCCCTATGCGGACGTAATAGTGCAAACTGGGCTGTTTCATTCATTTCTGTTATAACTTACGGGGCGGTTGTTGTACCTATCCTGCATGATTTCAAACCGGATAATATCCACCATATTATCAATCATTCTGAAGCCAAAATTCTTTTTGCTGGTGATAATGTATGGGAAAACCTAAATGAATCAAAAATCGAAGATGTTGTTTCTGCAATAAATCTTGTTGATTTTGAACTTCTTTTTTCAAGAAATGAAGCAATATCAAATTCAAGACTACGCTTGAACGAACTTTTCGGCAAAAAATATCCTAACAGATTTACTCCTGCTGATGTAGAATATCATCAGGACTCTCCTGACGAACTTGCTCTTATAAACTATACATCAGGTTCTACAGGTTTTTCAAAAGGAGTTATGCTGCCTTACAGAAGCATATGGTCGAATATCAAATTCTGTATTGAAAATCTTAAATTCCTGAAAGCGGGCGATAAGTTCATCTCTATGCTGCCTATGGCACATATGTACGGACTTGCAGTCGAAGTTCTCCATCCTATTGCGAAAGGTGGTCATATACATTTCCTTACAAGAACGCCTTCTCCAAAAATCATAATGGATGCTTTTGCGGAAATCAAGCCAAAGTTAATCGTTGCAGTACCGTTAATTATCGAAAAGATCATTAAAACAAAGGTGTTCCCTCTTCTTGACAAACCATTAATCAAGGTTATGCTTCATGTTCCTTTCGTAGATCAGCAACTACTAAACAAGGTAAAAGGAAAACTTCACGAAACATTTGGCGGTAACCTTCAGGAAATGATCATCGGAGGCGCGGCACTTAATAAAGATGTAGAACAGTTTCTGAGAAGAATTGACTTCCCTTATACTGTTGGTTACGGAATGACAGAATGCGGTCCTCTTATCTCCTATTCTTCATGGCAAGATGCAAAATATACTTCTTGCGGAAAAGTTGTCGAAAGAATGGAAGCAAGAGTAGACTCTAATGATCCTGAAAATGTTGTAGGCGAAGTCCATGTAAGAGGTGCTAATGTAATGCTTGGATATTTCAAAAATGAGGAAGCTACAAAATCAGTACTTAAAGATGGATGGCTTAACACGGGAGATATGGGAATTATCGACAAAGACGGATTCCTGTTTCTTAGAGGAAGAAGTAAAAATATGATACTTGGCCCATCGGGACAGAATATATATCCTGAAGAGATTGAAGATCAGCTTAACAATATGCCTTACGTTGCTGAATCTCTTATCGTAGAGCAGGAAGGCAAAATCGTTGCACTTATTTATCCTGATTTTGAAAACGCTGAAAAACAGGGAATTACTTCAGACATGATTGAACAGAAAATGCAGGAAAACGTAAATTCACTAAATCCTCAACTTCCGTCATACAGCCAGATTTCCAAGATAAAGATACATTACGAAGAATTTGAAAAAACACCTAAACGCAGTATCAAAAGATATCTTTATCAATAATAAAGAATTCATCATTCAAATATAAAAATAGATTTATAATTATTTTTAATTCTGAATCTAGTATATAAAAAGACCGTTCTTTTCATAAGAACGGCCTCTTTATTTTTCAGATAACACATACTTATAATTTTAATTATTAATTCAAAAACAAAAAATGAGAAAATCAAAAAGTGCTTATTTAGCTGCGTCTTTAGCAATTCTTATTGCAAGTACATCTTGCGTAGGTCCTTTCAGACTAACAAACAAAGTTCTTGACTGGAATCAGAAAATCGGAACTAAATTCGTTAACGAAGTAGTATTCCTTGCTTTCAGCATCATCCCTGTTTATGGAGTTTGCGCTCTTGCTGATGCTTTAGTATTTAACACAATTGAGTTCTGGACAGGCCATGCATCTCCTGCTGTAACACAGGAAATCAAAACAGAAAACGGAAACTTCCTTCTTGAGCCACTGGAAAACGGATACAAACTTACAAATACAGATGCTGAAGAAAGTCTTGATCTTGTATTTGAAGAAGGATCTAAAACATGGAGCGTAAGTTTCGAAGATTCAACTTACAAACTTATCACACTTCTTGATGAAAACAATGCAGTACTTTACATCAACAATGATGCTGTAAATATCACTCTTGACCAGGCTGGTCTTGCATTGGTTCAGCAGGCTGCTAAAAGCAGCACATTCTTTGCTAACAGATAAAATAAATCCCCACGGATTTTATTTTAATCAAAACCAACAAGAATAAAATATAAAAGGAATCGCTGAATGCACGTAATAATGCATTCGACGGTTCCTTTTCTTTTATATATCCGGCGTGAAGCAACTAACCAAGTGATTCTCCATTTATAGATTTTAGATATAAATAAGAAGAAGAATGATTGTATATATAATAAAAAAGAGAGCAGGATAATTCCCACTCTCTTCTCAATATCATAAAAATCATATTTTTATCATTATCCAAGATATGACTTCAATAAATCACTTCTTGATTTCTGACGCAATTTTCTGATTGCTTTTTCTTTGATCTGACGTACTCGTTCACGTGTAAGACCGAATTTATCTCCGATTTCCTCAAGAGTCATTTCCTGGCAACCAATTCCGAAAAACATTCTGATAATGTCTCTCTCTCTATCCGCAAGTGTCTGAAGAGCTCTGTCAATTTCTTTTGCAAGAGACTCATTGATCAATGATCTGTCTGCGATAGGAGAATCGTCATTTACCAAAACATCCAGAAGGCTGTTGTCCTCTCCTTCTACGAAAGGAGCATCAACAGAAATATGACGTCCTGAAACTTTCAAAGTATCAGAAATCTTGTCAACCGGGATGTCCAGTTCGTCAGCAAGCTCTTCCGGAGAAGGCTTTCTTTCGTTTTCCTGTTCAAATTTCGAAAATGCCTTGCTGATCTTATTCAAAGACCCAACCTGGTTTAACGGAAGTCTGACAATTCTTGATTGCTCTGCTAGAGCCTGAAGAATCGACTGTCTGATCCACCATACTGCATAAGAAATGAATTTAAATCCACGCGTTTCATCAAATTTTTCTGCGGCTTTTATAAGCCCTAGATTACCTTCATTGATCAAATCCGGCAAACTCAAACCCTGATTCTGATATTGTTTTGCTACCGAAACAACGAATCTAAGATTTGCTCTTGTCAGCTTTTCAAGGGCAATTCTATCTCCTTTTTTAATGCGCTGGGCTAATTCTACTTCCTCTTCAACAGTAATAAGGTCTTCACGTCCAATCTCTTGAAGATACTTGTCCAGAGAGGCACTCTCTCTATTTGTAATCGATTTTGTTATTTTTAATTGTCTCATTCCACAATTATGATTTGGAGCATTGATGCAACTTCTTATTATATAATACTTTCTTTATAGACAGAGGCAGATAATATAACTATTTATATTATCTGCTCCTTTATAAAAAACATCATTTATATCTGATTGTTTGTACAATATCTCAATTTTCTAAATTTAAACATTGAATTTCAGAATATTACACTCCGTCTTTAAATACTTGCACTTTTTCTTAATAATTATTGTCGTGTGATACCACACTTTTCGACGCTAAGTAACAGAAAATTATTTGTTCTATAAATAATATTTGATTAAATATTGTTAACTATTTTGAAACGTCAATCGCATAGTAAGCAGTCTTTCCGTTAGGATAAATTCCCGCTATAAACATCACCGGTTCCCTGTCTGCTCTTTTACTTGAAGTAAGATCCTTATATATTTTATCGACATCTTTTGGCGAATTTACCCTAATATCATTAATCTTCATAATAATAAAGCCCTCTTTTACTCCTGCCTGCTTGAATTTACCGTCAGAAACCGATTCGACCTGCACACCGTATCTTATAGCAAGTTTACTTTTATCGGCACTGCTCGGTTCTTTAAAGGAAGCACCAAGACTCTCGATACCCTGCTGTTTAACGACTTCAGTATTACCTATAGTGTTTTTAAGTACGACAGCTACAGATTTTGAGTTACCATTTCTTTCATATGTCACCTGAATCTTATCGCCCGGTCTGTAACGGCTTACCTGTTCCTGAAGCTGAGCGATTGTCTTAACCTTAATACCATTTATAGCCGTAATGATATCACCGTCTTTTATTCCTGCCAGCGCTGCTGCTCCGTTATCTTTTACACCGTGAACATAAATTCCTTCAATAAGATTAAGATTCTTCTCTTTTGAAAGTTCATCTGTCATTTCAGCAATCTCAATACCAAGAACGGCACGTTGTACAGTACCAAATTGTTTAAGGTCAGTAACTACTTTGCTTACAATACTAGAAGGAACGGCAAATGAATAACCAGCATAATTACCTGTCTGTGAGAATATTGCCGTATTTATTCCCACAAGGTCTCCTTTAAGATTCACAAGAGCTCCTCCACTATTTCCGGGATTAACAGCTGCATCAGTCTGTATAAAGGATTCTATTCCCATATGATTTCTCTGACCGCTTATAATACCTATACTCCTGGCTTTAGCACTGACAATTCCGGCTGTAACAGTCGAGTTCAGCATGAACGGATTACCGACAGCAAGAACCCATTCTCCTACTTTAAGGGCATCAGAATCTCCGAAATTTATAACCGGCAACCCTTCGGCCTCAACCTTAAGAAGCGCAATATCTGTTGTCGGATCCGTACCTATTAATACCGCTTTATACTTCTTATTATTATTCATAATAATCTCTATATCATCAGAGCTGTCGATAACGTGATTATTTGTAACGATATATCCGTCAGACGAAATAATAACCCCAGAACCATAACCTACTTTTTCCTGTGGTTTAGTCTGATTACGCTGTCTGTTACCAAAAAACAAGTCAAAGAAAGGGTCTCCCGATGAAACGGCATCACTGGATTTCACTGTTGATTTGATATGCACTACTGCATTTACAGTTCGCTCTGCAGCGTCTGTGAAGTCTGTTTCAAATGCCTGGGTATGATTTGTCAGAGTATAACCTACCGGTTTTGCAAATATCTGAGTAGAATCGGAATTGTAGATTATCTCCCCTCCGCGTCTTTCAAGAAATTTAAATGTACCGGCACTTACACCTGCACTCACTAAGGCTACAGCACCAAAATATATTAATTGTTTACCGTAATTTTTCATAATCTATACTTTTTATCTTGTTTTTTAATTACTTATTATTCTAACATTTACAATGATTAAACAAATTGAAACTTTATTTTATTCATTTTTTTCATAACAATTTTTATATCTATAATTATTTTTAAGTATTGCATTTTCATAAGGCTCTCACATGACTATTTTAGTACCTTGCAATAACAAGTACTAAATAAACACATATTCTTAATATTTTATTATCCTATCCTATAAAAAACAACACTTTGTTATTATTATTTAACACTAAACATACTTCAGGTTTAAAAAGTACATATCAATCTTTATAAGTCTTAATAAGAATATGATTAAAAGTTCCGTTTTGTGAACAACTGTGATAAAAAAGTGTACAGTTGTTATATTACCATCGTCCGATGACAATATTGCAAGTGTACAGTTGCAATATGACAAGTGTACGTCTTGTCATAAAAAGCAGAATAATCCTGTTATAGAAAAAATGAGTTTTTTAAATTCATTAAACTAAGAACTGAATCGTTAATAATAAAAACTGATAACTTTGTATTATATATAAAAAATATTCTTAAATGCAGAGTAAAGATTTAACCTCCTATATTATTTCGAAGCCACGATTTGCGGCACTTGAGAAGCTGATTAACAATAACGAACAGTCGGTCTTTCTTTCAGGACTTAAAGGATCGGCGGCAGCTGCATTTCTTGCACCTCTTATAGATGAAAAAGTAAATAAAAATAAGAATCAGTATATTTTCGTTCTTAATGACCTTGAAGAGGCCGGATATTTCTTCCATGACCTGACTCAGATTTCCGGAACTGAGAATATTCTTTTTTTCCCTTCAGCTTATAAGAGAGCGATTAAATACGGTCAGATAGACGGTGCTTCGGAAATCCTGAGAACAGAGGTCCTAAACAGGCTGAAACAGCAACAACCTGTAATGATAGTCACCTATCCCGATGCGCTGGCCGAAAAAGTAGTATCACAGAAGACTCTTTCCGACAAGACTCTCAGAATAAGCCGAGGTGAGAAAATCAATCCTATATTCGTATCCGAAGTATTATTTGAATTCGGATTTCAACGTGTAGACTATGTATATGAGCCGGGACAATATGCACAGAGAGGATCAATCATAGATGTTTATTCATTTTCCAATGACCTGCCTTTCCGTATCGACTTCTTTGGAGATGAAGTAGACAGCATAAGGATATTTGAAATCGACTCGCAGCTTTCCAAAGAAAAACTTGACGAAATATTCATTATTCCTAATCTTCAGTCAAATGAAGCTACAGGGGTATCGCTTCTGGAATTTATATCACCCGACACTTTGCTTGGATTCAAAGATATGGCATGGATCTGCGAAAGAGTGAAAGCGATTGTTAATGAAGATATATCCGAACAGCTTCTTATATCTGAAGAAGGCGACCTTACTATAAAGACAAAGCTTGTGGACGGTGATAAATTTGCACGAGAACTATTTTCTTTTAAAAGAATAGAATTCGGGCCCAAATCATTTTCTTCCACACCCTCCACAATAGAATTTCATACATCATTACAACCTATGTTCCACAAGAATTTCGATCTTGTGGCTCAATCATTTAAAGATTATATAAGCAAAGGTTACAAAATATACATCCTTAGTGACAATGAAAAGCAGATAGACAGGATCAAGGCAATTTTTGAAGACCGTAATGACGATATCAGTTTTACTCCAGTAATAAAAACTCTGCATGAGGGGTTTGTAGACGAGGATATGGCATGCTGCTATTTTACGGATCATCAGATATTCGACCGTTTCCATAAATACAATCTTAAAAGTGATAAAGCAAGAAGCGGCAAACTTGCTATTTCACTTAAGGAACTTAATCAGTTTGAGATTGGCGATTATATAGTTCATGTAGATCACGGAGTAGCAAAATTCGGAGGGCTTGTAAGAATGCCTGTTAACGGAAAGACACAGGAAGTGATCAAGCTTATCTATCTTAACGACGATATCCTTTTTGTCAATATACATTCTCTTCATAAACTGGCAAAATACAGAGCGAAAGATGGACATGCTCCTAAGATCAATAAGCTTGGTTCAGGAGCATGGGAGAAAATGAAAGATAAGACAAAGAGTAAGATGAAAGACATTGCCCGCGATCTTATCCGTCTTTACGCAAAAAGAAAAGACGAACGCGGACATTCATTTTCTCCGGACTCATTTCTTCAGCAGGAATTGGAAGCCTCGTTTATTTATGAAGATACTCCGGACCAGTATACTTCTACAGTGGAAGTAAAAAAAGATATGGAAAATCCGAAACCTATGGATCGACTTATTTGTGGCGATGTAGGATTCGGGAAAACGGAAATTGCTATTCGTGCTGCATTTAAAGCTGTGTGCGACGGAAAACAAGTTGCGGTACTTGTACCGACTACTGTATTGGCTTTTCAGCATTATAAGACATTTAAAGAAAGGCTTAAAGATTTCCCTGTTGAAATTGACTATCTGACAAGAGCGAGAAAAGCGGCGGATGTAAAAAAACTGACGCAGTCACTTGCTGAAGGAAAACCCGACATAATTATCGGTACTCATAAGCTGATCGGAAAGGATATACATTTTAAAGATCTCGGTCTTCTGATAATCGATGAAGAACAGAAATTCGGTGTTGCGGTAAAAGAGAAACTTAAACAGATAAAAACTAACGTCGATACACTGACAATGACGGCAACTCCTATACCGAGAACATTACAGTTCTCCCTTATGGGAGCGCGCGACCTTTCGGTTATATCTACTCCGCCACCGAACAGATTTCCGATTCAGACTGAAATCCACCGGTTTGACGATGAGATAATAAAAGAAGCTATCAATTTTGAGATGAGCCGTAACGGACAGGTCTTCTTTATAAATAACCGCGTACAGAATCTTGGTGAATTAAGAGATCAGATAATAAAGCTTGTACCTGACGCACGTGTCGTAATAGGTCACGGACAAATGGATCCTCAGACTCTGGAAAAGAATATTATCGACTTCAGCAATCACGAATATGATGTACTGTTGTCCACGACCATTATTGAATCAGGTATCGATATACCTAATGCAAATACCATAATTGTCAATAATGCTCAGAATTTCGGACTGAGCGAATTGCATCAGTTAAGGGGACGTGTTGGCAGAAGCAATAAAAAGGCATTCTGCTATCTGCTTGCTCCTCCGCTTCATTCATTGAGCACAGAGTCAAGACGCAGACTTCAGGCGATAGAAAACTTTTCTGAACTTGGAAGCGGAATCCATATCGCAATGCAGGATCTTGATATAAGAGGTGCGGGCAACCTTCTAGGAGGTGAACAAAGCGGTTTTATTGCAGATCTTGGCTATGAAACATATCAGAAAATACTTAAGGAAGCTGTAGAGGAACTTAAAAATGATGAGTTCTCAGATCTTTATGTCGAAGGCAATGAACTAAGGGACAACAGCAAATGGCTTAGCGAGTGTATTGTCGAATCTGATATGGAACTTCTTTTCCCGAATGAATATATACCTTCTTCCGCTGAGAGAATTTCTTTATATAAAGAGCTTGACTCAATTGACAAGGAAGCAGATATTGAAAAATTCATTCTGAAAATAAAAGATCGCTTCGGAACCATACCTCACGAAAGTATGGAGCTTATCAGGATTGTCAATCTTCGTATCATGGCTAAAAGTCTTGGTATTGAGAAAGTGATGCTAAAAAACGATAAACTATATCTGTATTTCCTTTCCGGTAATAATGAACAGTATTTTCAGTCGGAAGAATTCGGAGCTCTTCTCTCCTATTTACAGAATCATCCTAAGGAAACTCAGATAAAGGAGAATAAGAATAAGAGATATCTTCTTAGAGAGAAAGTATATACAGTGGAAAAGGCTCTAAATATTTTAAATGAAGTTAAGGAGTATACAAATCATTTAAAATAATTCTTACTTTGTGAAATCTTTGATTTTTATAATTTTTGTTGACGGAATCCGAATTTATACTATTTAATCCGGATTCCTCGATTAAACACATTATGTCATATTTATCTACACATAAAACACCTGATATTTATCAAACCGCTCAAAATCTAATATCCGATCCTGATCTTAATCTTATGGTTTTCAAAATCAGTGAAAAGAAATCAGATATTAATGACAGTCATGATAAAAACACATATTCTGAACTAAGACGACAAATAGAGATCTTCATTACAGAAGAAATTGAAAAATATAATGCAGGTGAAAAAACCGGATTATTTCTTCTTTTTTCATCTGAATCTGAAAATCTTATATTGTTTTTTTATTCTCAAAACTCTTATTACAAACTGGATATTTCACTTTCAGGCAACAGCCTGAAAGACTCAGACTGCATCCTTATCCTTATAGAAAAATCTGATGAAAAAGAAAAAAAACAGTATGATGCATTTATAGATGAGATTAATAAATTTTGTACTCCTGTTTTTATAAAAGACCGCGAAGAAAACTCATTGCTTTTATGCAATGAAAAAGGAATATCTTTTCTTGAATCACATCCCGGTTTCCTTAAATCAGACGAATACAAAAGAATCACGGTATTATCACAAAACAAGCCTTATATATTTAATATAAGTGAATATAATAACGATGACGTGACATATCTTCTGAAGAAAACAGAATCAGAATCATGGGATAAAAAAAAGGTGATACTTGAATATTTCGAGAATATCAATATTCTTATTGCTCTTCAGAAGAGATATTTCAGTTGTGAAAACCTTATCACCCAGTTTGCCGAACAGTTTGAGTTAATACCATGGCATCTGGATATTAAAAATAAGGAAGTTATAATAGAGACAGCAAAATTCAACATTGACAGCTATTCTTCTTTTTTAAATACATCTAAGCACATAAAAATAAAAGAATTAAAAGGAATTATATACGATGATGATTTTAAGGTCATAAATAAAATAAAGGACGAAGCTTATAAGAATAATTATCTTTCTTTCAGAAATAACATAAGACTTATTATCAATGATAGCCGACCAGTACCTTTTCAGCTTACTGGCGTTGTAGATACCAGAAATCCTAATAGCAATCTGGTTTTCGGATATCTTAAAAATCTCAGAAAAATAGAAAATCATAAGGAAGACATACGTCGTTTAAATAAAGAAGCCGAGTCTTTACATGCTTTCCAGATTGCATTTCTGAAATTGATCCATCATGAATTAAAAGCTCCCGTAAATAAACTTATAGGATATTCAGAGATCTTAAGCAAAGAGAATGATCTGAATCATGAGAATAAGATACTATATTATGGAAATATAAAGAAATATACCGATAAACTGCTTTCTATATTAGACAGTTCTCTTGAGTATTCTTATACGGAGCCGGAGATAAACTCCGGAAAATCAGATGAGAAGATATATATAAGTCAGTTTCTTAAGATTGTGGCGGAAGTGGTCAGATCAAAGAATAAAACTATTTCCATTAAGCCTTATTATGACTATGATGTAATTATTTCAACATATAAGATTGAGAAGTTAGCAGTAGCAATCGCCTGTCTTGTATTTTGCTTTTCTCAGTCAAACAGAAAAAAAGAACCTGTAATATATGCCAAAATATCAGATTGCAAACTGTTGTTTATAATTTCCGATTCAAAAGAAACAGACCACGATTTCAGCAACTTTGAATCAATATCATATATGCAGTTCTTAGATAAAAATATTTATAACAAAAGCCTTGAACTTGATATGGATATTGCCATCTCATATTCTTTGCTTGTTGACTCTAATATCAATCTTTATAATGATGATAAAGGCAATGATATTTTTGTGATTGAAACAACTGTTTCATCAACTGAAACTAATGATGAGTTAAGTTATAAGATGACTGCTGGTACAGAGGGCAAAAATGATATAAATATCATGATTTACGAAAATGAATCTACTTTTTCAACTGCTATCTATAATACTCTGAGCCGGAGATTCTCTGTTAAAAAGGCAGATTGCTATCTTTCACTTAAGAATAATTATTCCCAGGAAAATCCCCTTATTATCACTTCATATAATATAGATAGTGATTTAGTAGAGCTACTGACTGAAATAAAGAAAGATTATCCTTTATCTGAAATATTGCTTGTATTATACAATAATGATCAGGAAATGATAAGTTATTTAAACGGCGAAGATATGTTTGATAATGTTGAAATACTGACAATTCCTTTCAGTGTTGATCAGGTAATGGATTTTATATCAAAATAATTAAACACGAATTACAATATTGCAACTGATGAAGTTAACAGATCAGATAAAAAAACTAAATAGATCTTTGATAGATAAAGACGCTTTGCTATTAATTTATTCATTAGAAAATAAGACTTTTCAAGGAATAGATTATCTGTTATTGCTATTTCCTTTTCTGTCGTTTGATTCAGATATATTATATTATGACATGATCGATTTACTTCCCATAAAGCATCAGGAAATAATACTCGATAAAATCGAACGGTTTCCGGAAGAAGGAAATCTGGATATGAATTTTAAGTCATTTATTTATGAATCCAGAAATAAAATAAACATAGAACTTAAGTTTAGCTCCGAGAATGGTCATATCTATATTTATGTAAGAAAACTTGATACTGAAGTTTCTGCTTATAATAATCCGATTACTTTATTTCCGGAAAATTTTTGCATCTGGAACACTGAATATTTTAAAAATGCCGTTTCTACTCTTGAAAATGCGTATTTCAGGAATATATCCAAGATATTTCAGTTTTCCTATTATCTGGATTTCAAAGTCTGGCACCTTAATATAGAGAAGAAAAAAATCATAATGCAAAACGGTGCCATAAACAATTTCAAACTGGATTATGGCTTCTCTAAAAGATTTATGTTTAAGAACCTTGATGAATATGACTTTGATATTTTTAAAAAATGGTATTTAAACAGTATTGCAGAAAAAAAATTTTCATTCTTTTTCCTGAAGATAAAGAATGATAAGAATCTTTCTAATAAATGGAACAACAACTACCTTTACTATATTCCCGGATCTGATATAGAAACCGAGAATATCATATGCATAACAAAGGAAGTCGATGAGATAAATAATAATAAATATGAACTTGAAAAGATAATAAGACATATCAAACATTCAGAATCAGTGAAAACTCACTTCCTGACCCATTTAAGTCATGAATTAAGAACGCCTCTTAATATTATCACAGGGTTTTCCGAACTTCTTTTAAATGACAAGAATAATTATCAGACTGAATATAATCATGCTATATCTATAGCAAATAAATCTCTTTTATCTCAGATTAATTCTATTTCAGAGTATATCTCGATAATAAATAACCAGTTTAAAATAGTACCTCACTATATAGCATTATGGGATTTTCTGAATTCATTAAAAAATGAATACAATAATGGAGAAAACAGCAGTGTAAGAATCATGCTTGTAAATATGAAAGACGATTCTACAGTTCTTTCCGACAAATATCTTCTTCATATTGCATTATCCAAGCTTTTAGACAATGCGATAAACAATACAACTTCAGGATATATTCTTATTGAGTATGTTGTATCCGACGGAAAAGTCGATATTATTGTGACCGATTCAGGTTCAGGAATTAAAACCAACGATATCAACCGTGTTGTGCTACCTTTTGAAAAATCGGATGAATTTTCTTCCGGTGTAGGTCTTGGCCTGCCGATAGTGAAAACCATAGCACTGAAACTTGGAGCAGAAATTAAAATCAGTTCGGAAGTAGGAATCGGCACAAGCATATATTTTACGATTAATACGAAATCTGATTTCATACCTTATATCTCGACGTATGAAAATGAGTATAACGATATGGTTGCCAATAAAAAGAAGAAAGTGATATTCATTTTCGGAGATAACGACTCTCTTTCTCTTTTTTCACTTAAAAATATCTTTCCTCACTATAACTTTAAGATTTTCTATGATGAAGAACAGTTTATAGAGGCGCAATATGAAGAAAGGCCTAATCTGTTCATTATAGATATAGAGAATCGACAGAGAAGAAACTATATTATTAATGATGTGATCCGTCAGATAAGTCCGAATAAGAAGATTATCATTTGCAGATGTCTTTATGAAAAAGATGATTCCGGGAATAGTATTTCCGATAACCTTAATTTATTTATTAATAAACCCATTGCTATCCCCGAAATGAGGGAACAGATTATTACTGCTTTATATAATAAGATATATGAATAGAAGCATTTGAGTGTTAAAATTTTGGCTTTTCAATTACAATCTTTTAAACATAAAAAATAAACTATGAATACCCTGATATGTTCTAATAATAGAATATATCAGGGTTATTTTATTCATATAGAATAAGTTGCGTGTTTTAATAATTGACTAAAATTAACCAAATTAAACATTCTGTTTTAGTTATGGTGAAAGAATTACATAAAAATGACTTTACTGAAATAATAAACGAAATAAAACGCTCTGATTCAGAACCATTGAAAAGAAACATGATTATTGAATTTTACATTTCAACATGTCCGCACTGCCTTGCAATGGAGCCTGTTTTTGAGGAATTGTCTGATGAGTTTAAAGAAGTTGACTTTTTTAAAACTGAAATTACCGGCGAACATGATATAGCTAAGCTATTTAACATTGAAGCTACACCCACTTTTATGTTTTTTTCTGAAAATGATAAACCGGTAGAGATACTTGGTGAAATCCACAAGGATAAGCTCAGAGAAAAGATAAGAAAAGTATTTGATATATAACAGATTACAAAAATGTTGAACGTGGATTAATGTGTAGCGGGTATGAAAAATCTTAAATTGATATGTTTGGTTGCTGTATTTTTTATTAGCGGGTTCAGCCTGATTTTTGCCGCAGAAACCGGAAAGAACCTGAAAAGTCAATCTCAATCTAAAAGCAGAACTTTTGAACTGATTTATAAAGCGGTAATTAACGGTAGTGAAATCGATAAAGGGGAGCTTCTCAGCGTCTCGGAAATAAGCGGAAATACTACACAGGACGATATCCTGGATTACATAAATTCTCTTTTATTTGTTGAAAATACTAATCAGATAGAGTCTGTAATAGCAATTAACGACAGTATAAGCTATAAGACTTCTGCCGAAGGTCTGATAAATAATATATATATATATTTCCCGAATAAGAAACTTAAGATTTCTATAAATCTTGCTTACGACAATATGAATCGCCTTAAATTATGCACAATAAGGGATGTAGAAGCAAATATTGTTGATGCAATTTCTTATACTTATGATAATTACGGTCGTCTTATAATAAAAATATGCAACAGAACAGGCGGCGACATGTATCAAGAAAGATATGCATATAAAGATGATCAGCAATGGTACGTGAAAGTATTGTTTAAAGAGTATCATCCCCTACTATATTTCGAACGTAAAACATACTTTGAGGAAGATTAATGCCTTTTTTCTAAGAGCTACTTATTGCTTTTAAGTTTATTTTAATAATTAAAATTATCTGTTTTATTATAAATATACATTTGTATCAAAAAAACTTTGTCATATTATCAATTATTGTAAATTTGCCGTGTTGTAAAACCAATACAACTATTTAGATAACAAAATACTAATGAGAAACTGTAACGTAAATCCATATTACGTTAATTAATGATTCAAATTTATAATAGAAGAATTATGGCAGAATGTAAAGAAAAGCTCTTTACCGAGTTCCCTCCTGTTTCAACAGAAACATGGATGAATAAGGTAACAGAGGACCTTAAAGGTGCAGATTTCTCCAAGAAACTGGTCTGGAGAACTAATGAAGGCTTTGAAGTAAAGCCGATGTACCGATCTGAAGACATCGAAAACTTAAAAACAATCAATTCTTTGCCGGGTGAATTCCCTTATGTTAGAGGTACGAAAACAAACAATAACTGGCTTATTCGTCAAAACATCAAAGTTGAAGATCCTGCGACTGCAAATGCGAAAATTAAAGAACTGACAGAAAAAGGAGTTAACTCTTTCGGAATCAGATTAAGCAGAGACCTTGTTAACGCAGAAGCTATAGCAAAGATTCTTGATGGCGTTGATGCTGAAAATATCGAACTTAATTTCAGTTGCTGTCAGAGAAAAACAGCAGAACTTATCGTTATCGTAAGTGACTATCTTAAATCTAAATCATACGATCTGAAAAAATGTCAGGGTTCTTTCAATGGCGACACAATCGGAAGAATGATGCAGGAAGGTCACAGAGTACCTAATTTCTTTGATAAGTTAATTGAAGATCTTAAAGCATCTAAAGAACTTCCATCATACAAAATTTTAAGCGTAAATTCGGATATCATAAACAACGGAGGTTCTTATATTTCTCAGGAACTGGGCTATGCTCTTGCCTGGGGAAATGATCTTATCGTTAAAATGACTGAAGCAGGTTTCGATATTGATGAAGTAGCTAGTAAGATTAAATTCAATATGGGAATCGGCGTTAACTATTTCATGGAAATAGCAAAATTCCGTGCAGGAAGAATGCTTTGGGCTCAGATCGTATCTCAGTATAAGCCTGAATGTGGTTGTTCTGCAAAAATGAAAGTTAATGCTACAACTTCTGAATTTAATATGACTATATATGACGCAAATGTTAATATGCTTCGTTCTCAGACAGAAGCTATGTCGGCTGCGCTTGCAGGAGTAGATTCTATTGTCGTTACTCCTTATGATTTCCCTTATAAGAACCCGGATGATTTTTCTGAAAGAATTGCAAGAAATCAGCAATTACTTTTGAAAGATGAATCGCATCTTGATAAAGTTGTAGACCCTTCTGCAGGTTCTTATTATATTGAAAATCTTACAATGTCTATTGCAGAACAGGCATGGAAACTTTTCCTTGAAATTGAAGATAAGGGAGGATTTATCGAACTTGTTCTTAACGGAGAGGTTCAGAAAGAAGTCAACAATTCCGCAGTTAAAAGAATGCAGGCTGTTTCTTCAAGAAGAGAAATTCTTCTTGGAACAAATCAATATCCAAACTTCAACGAGTTTGCGCTTGATAAGATTCAGAAAGAAACATCTCCTGAAGGATGCGGTTGCGGATGTGATAATAAAAAGACAGAGTTTGAAAAAATCAATACTGCGCGTCTTGCTTATGAATTCGAACAGTTAAGACTTCAGACAGAACATTCATCTAAACGTCCTAAAGCTTTTATGCTTACTATAGGGAATCTTGCAATGAGACTTGCCCGCGCACAGTTCTCATGTAATTTCTTCGGATGCGCAGGTTATGAAAATATAGATAATTTAGGTTTCGAAACTATCGAAGACGGAGTTAAAGCAGCTTTGGATGCTCAGGCTGATATCATCGTACTATGCTCTAGTGACGATGAGTATGTTGAGCTTGCTCCTCAGGCTTATGAAGCAATTGGCGATAAAGCAATACTTGTTGTTGCCGGTGCTCCTGCTTGTATGCCGGAATTAAAAGCTAAAGGAATTGAAAACTACATTAACGTTAAATCAAACGTTCTTGAAACTTTAAAGGCGTTTAATGAAAAACTTCTGAAGTAATATGAGACCTAATTTTAAGAATATAAATATATCATCTGATGGATTTGGTTCATCAAATGTTGCCGAATGGGCAAAAGAAAACGGGATTAAATCAGACTGGATGACTCCGGAACTGATTCCTGTTAAATCAGTTTATACAAAGGATGACCTTGAAGGAATGGAACATCTTCAATATGTTGCCGGACTTCCTCCTTTTTTAAGAGGTCCTTATTCCGGAATGTATCCTATGCGTCCATGGACAATCCGCCAGTATGCGGGATTTTCTACGGCGGAAGAATCTAACGCATTCTATCGTAGAAATCTTGCTTCAGGTCAGAAAGGTCTTTCTGTTGCTTTCGACCTTGCTACCCATAGAGGATACGATGCCGATCATCAGCGTGTAGTTGGTGACGTAGGTAAAGCCGGAGTATCTATCTGTTCGATTGAGGATATGAAAGTTCTTTTCGATGGTATTCCTTTAAATAAGATGTCTGTATCAATGACTATGAACGGCGGTGTACTTCCCGTACTTGCCTTTTATATTAATGCAGGTCTTGAACAGGGAGCAAAACTTGAAGAAATGGCCGGAACCATCCAGAATGATATCCTTAAAGAATTCATGGTTCGTAATACATATATTTACCCACCGGAATTTTCGATGAAAATTATCGCGGATATCTTTGAGTATACTTCTAAGAACATGCCTAAATTCAATTCCATCTCTATCTCCGGCTATCATATGCAGGAAGCAGGAGCAACTGCTGATATTGAAATGGCATATACTCTTGCCGACGGTCTTGAGTATCTTCGTGCCGGAATTAATGCGGGAATGGATATCGATGCTTTTGCACCTCGCTTGTCTTTCTTCTGGGGTATTTCTATGAACTATTTCATGGAGATTGCAAAAATGAGAG
>CAMTON010000025.1 GCA_947074105.1 uncultured Bacteroidales bacterium | reverse complement strand
CGACCCTCTGATTAACAGTCAGATGCTCTAACCAACTGAGCTACTGAAGAGTGTTCTTGTCAAATTTGGATTAGATAATTCGTTTTCCTTATTTGCATTGCAAAAGTAATGCAGATTCCTCAAATATGCAATACCTGACTCAAAAAAAAATGACAAAGAAGTGATTTTTTTTTGTGGGAATATTACATTTGTATATCTTTCAGACTGAAATTAAACAAGATAGAATAATTGTGTGTATGAATAAAAAAATGAAAAAATTTTGTCTGGCATCTGTTTTAATGTCGTTTCTGGCGGTATCCGGACAGGTAAATGCTGCACCGCAAGATAATAAAGCATTTGAAGTGTCCAAAAATCTGGACATTTTCAGTTCAATATATAAAGAGTTGGAGATGTATTATGTTGATTCAATCAACTCTTCCGAAGCAATAAAGAACGGTGTTGATGCTATGCTTGGAAAACTGGACCCGTATAATCAGTATATTCCGGAATCGGAGAAAGAAGATTTTAAAGCTATGACTACGGGAGAGTATGGCGGTATCGGTTCTCTTATTCAGAAAAGGGATAACTATGTCATCATCTCAGAACCGTATGAGGGTATGCCTGCTCAGATACATGACCTGCGTCCGGGTGATGTGATCCTGGAAATCGACGGCGTCTCTATGGCCGGAAAAAATGTAAGTGAGGTAAGTGAGAAACTTAAAGGTCTTCCTAATACTACTCTTAAGATAAAGCTTCAGAGAAAAGGTGAGGAGCAGCCTTTAGAAAAAGAGATTCTGAGAAAAAAGATTCAGCTTAAAGCTGTGCCTTATTACGGAATGATAAATGATACTACAGGTTATATTCTTCTGACCAATTTTACAGATAAGGCTTCTCAGGAAGTTAAATCGGCTTTTCTTGATCTTAAAAACAACAATAATCTTAAAGGTGTGGTACTTGACCTTCGCGGTAATCCGGGAGGAATCCTTGAAGAAGCTATTCAGATAGTAAATTTCTTCGTTCCAAAAGGGCAGAAAGTGCTTGAGACAAAAGGAAAAGTTAAGAACTGGGACAGAACATATAATACAACACAGGAACCGCTTGATACGGAAATTCCTCTTGCCGTTATGGTTAACCGCGGATCTGCTTCAGCTTCAGAAATTGTTGCGGGCTCGCTTCAGGACCTTGATCGTGCCGTAATAATAGGAGAGAGAACTTTCGGAAAAGGTCTTGTTCAGACCACACGTCCTTTGCCTTATAACGGAATGGTGAAAGTGACAACAGCAAAATATTATATACCAAGCGGGCGCCTTATCCAGGCTATAGATTATTCTCACCGTAATCCTGACGGAAGTGTCGGACGTATTCCTGACTCTCTTACTCAGGTATTTCAGACTGCAAACGGACGTCTTGTGCGTGACGGAGGTGGAATTTCTCCTGATATCGCGGTTGAAGGAACTACACCGTCCAATCTGCTTTATTATCTGATGCGTGATAATTATTTCTTTGATTTTGCTAATGATTATAAAGCAAATAATGAAACTATTGCTCCGGTTAAAGAATATAATCTTAGCGATAAGGATTATAATGATTTTGTTGAATTTGTAAAATCAAAAGATTTCAAATATGACCGACAGAGTGAAAAGATGCTTCAGGAACTTAAAAAACTTGCTGAAGCCGAAGGTTATACGGAGCAGGCTCAGTCAGAATTCGCTGCTCTTGAGGCAAAACTTGTCCATAACATCGATTATGACCTTCAGTTCTCAAAACCTGAATTAACTCAATATCTGGAACAGGAAATAGCAAAAAGATACTATTATCAGAACGGAGAGATAATTCAGTCACTGAAATATGATGAAGAATTGCAAAAAGCTGCCGATATTTTGTCCGATAAGAAAGTTTATAATGAAACTTTAAATAACTTTGAAGTGAAAAAGAAAAAAAGATAAACTTTAACCTCCTTTTGTAAAGGAAGGTATACTACACATTACATAATGCTTACCGAAATGAAAAGATCTAAACTTTTAATTATGAGCGCGATGTTGATGACATCTATGTTGACTTACGCTCAGGAAGAGAAAAAAGAAAACAATGAAGAGGAAGGCTTCATCTTTACGACAGTAAAGGAAAACCCTATCACTTCAATAAAAAATCAGAACAGATCAGGTACTTGCTGGAGCTATTCCGGAAACGGACTTCTTGAAGCGGAGCTTCTTAGAATGGGAAAACCTGAAGCTGATATCTCTGAAATGTTTGTCGTTTACCATAATTATATGGATAAGGCTGACAAATTCGTAAGAATGCACGGTGAAACAAACTTTGCTGCAGGTGGATCTTTTTATGACGTACTTTATGTTCTTAAAAACTATGGTGCTCTTCCGGAAGAAGTTTACAAAGGACTTAACTATGGTGAAGAAAACCATGTTCACAATGAAATGGATGCGCTTTCAAGAGCTTATGTTGATCAGGTGATAAAACTTAAAACTCTTACTCCGGTATGGAAAAAAGGTTATTCAGGCATTATCGAAGCTTATCTTGGAGAAGTTCCTGAAAAATTCACTTATAACGGAAAAGAATATACTCCTAAATCTTACGCAAAAGAGCTTGGCCTTAATGCTGATGATTATGTAAGTATCACTTCTTTTACTCATCATCCTTTCTATGAGCAGTTTGTAATTGAAATTCCTGATAACTGGCGCTGGGCTTCTTCTTATAACGTTCCTGTTGACGAACTTAATGAAATCGTAGAAAATGCCGTTAATAACGGATATACTGTTGCCTGGGGTTCTGATGTAAGCGAAAAAGGATTTACAAGAAAAGGTCTTGCTACTCTTCCTGATGTAAAAGGAGCCGATCTTTCAGGTTCTGACGCTGCTCGCTGGTTAGGTCTTACTAAAGAAGAAAAAGATAAGGAAATCGAGAAAATGTTTAAATCTCCTTCTACTGAACTTGTAGTGACTCAGGAAAACCGTCAGAAAGGTTTCGATAACTATGAAACTACAGATGACCACGGTATGCTTATCTATGGTATAGCAAACGATCAGAAAGGTAATCCTTACTATATGGTTAAGAATTCATGGGGAGAAACCGGTGATTACAACGGTATATGGTATGCTTCTGTACCTTTCCTAAAATCTAAAACTATTAATATCGTAGTTCATAAAGATGCTCTTCCTAAGAAGATCGCTAAAAAACTTGGTGTTAAATAAAAATATTTTCAGGGCTTTCATATAAAACCCCGACTCTTTTTTAATAGATCCTCTGTTTCTTATGAAGCAGGGGATTTTTTTATAATATCCCTTTTCTGTCAAAAAAAGAGGCTGCTTTCAGAAATGAAGCAGCCTCTTTACCCAAAATATAGCAGTATAAATAATTCTGATATTAAACATTCTCCGACAATATACCGGAGAATGTTATGAAATTATTCTTTTATCAGTTTAAATGTTTCGGTTTTTCCGTTTTCAGGTTTGATATAAAGCATATATATACCTTTTTCAGAATCTCTGATATCGATAGTTTCAATGCCTGAAGGATTCATTACGACACGATCTACAATAAGTTTACCTGTCTGATTGAAAACTTTCATTGTAACTTTCTGATCAGCATTTTCAAATGCAACATTATATATTCCGTCTGTCTCATTATCAAGAACACCGGTTTTAAATGAATTACCTTCAATTGAATTAAGCTGTGCATCTACAAGATAGATACATCCGTCATTGTAAAGAGATGAAGTATCCCAAGAATATATTTCCGGAATTTCAGGAAGTATAATTTCAGAGAATGACCCGCTTATCTCATCAGCGCTGATAATCTGAAACTTAAGATTTGAAGAATATCTAGGAGTAGAAATAGTGCTGCATCTCAATATTCCGGCACATGTCATTTTACCGTTTACAACCATCTTGTCAAACTGCGGAATACCTCTGATTCCTAAGTTTGCTTCCATAACGGCTCCTGCTCTCATCGTAACATTTCCGTTTACAGTCAATGTTCCGATTTTATCGACTCCTGCAGGAGAGATAACAGCTCCGTTATTTGCAGTAACATTACCTTCAACAGTTCCTGCTCCAGACAGAGTACCTCCGACACCTCCGATATTTGCATTAAGTGTTATTGCACCGGTAGAAGTACCGTCAATACAAAGTGTTGCACCAGAACTTACAGTATAAGTTCCTGTTCCGGATTTTGTACCTGTTATTGCAAGTGTTCCACCTGTAATCGTAGTAGCTCCCGTATAAGAAAGTTTACCAGAAAGAGTCTGTTCTCCGGTTCCTACTTTCTTGAATGGGAATGATCCCGAAATAATACCAGCATATGTAGTGTTGATATTTTTATTTCCTACTTCAAGAGCACTTTCAACCATTGCATTTGCAGATCCTGAAAGAGCACCAACCTTAATCGTCGTACCTGCCCAGTTATTATATATGAATTTAATATCATTAGCGATATTGATTTCAGCATTAGGATAACCGTAAGAATTGTTTACGATAAAATGATCTTCATAAGTACTGTTAGCGCTGTTTTTAGTAAGACTTATCTTACCGTCAAATGCACTCCAGTTACCATTCATATAACATCTGATCATATCTACAACCCAAGTAAGATTTCCTCCTCCTGTAAGAGAACCGGTATATGTCGCACGAGGGAAAGCCACTATTTTACCGCTTGCCCCCTCAGGAACAACAAAATTAGAACTCATAGTAACTCCGCTTCCGCCTGCATAATTATAAGTTTCCAGTGTACCGCCTCCGCGAAGTGTCACAGTCTTACCTACACCGTAAGGATAAGCTTCCCAAGTATTAAGTTTGATAGTACCACCATCAATTTCAGTTTCTGTAAGATCAGTATTATTAGACTCAAGATAAAGCCATCCCGAGCCACGTTTTGTAAGTTTAGTTCCTTTGAATGAGGCTCCGGCATCTACATAGAAGTTTTTATCATTATAGATTATACCACCCTTTACGCCTGATAATGTGATACTTCTCTGAAGAATCTCATTATCATTGGTTACTCTCAGAGTTGCACTATCCTTAAGGACGAAGTAAGCCGGGTCTGTATTAGCAGCCCCTATACCTCCGTTATTTGTAGGAGACGGAGTATGTGTCACGGTAAGAGCAGAATTATCTACAGTTACTTTTCCGGTAAAGTTATTTCTGTTTGTGATTGTCACATTTGCACCGTTGACAACGGAAAGAGACATATCACCGTCAAGAGAACCTGCTCCGCCGAATGTATAAGTTCCATCATTTACAGTCATTGATTTTGGAGTGACAACTTCAGGAATATTGATATTACGCTGATCTGAATTAAGACCGAAAGTAACATCGTCACCATTTACATAGATATCCTCGATATCATCATTATTCCAGTTAAGAGAAAGAGCATAATCCCAGTTTCCGTTTTCACGTCCCGTCCATGTCACCTTAGCAGCATCACGGATTCCGATTATACGTACAAAAAGAGCCTTAGTTTCAGCATTATGAATAAGTTGAGCGACTGCACCTTTTGTTCCGTCAAGTTTGATGCCAGAAATATTACCGTTAATACTGTTGATGTTACCGATATAATAAAGCCCCGGCTCAAGTTTGCCTTCTGTATTAAGAACGATGAAAGATTTTTCTTCAACATAAAGAGTACCTTCTACTTCAAGGATATCATTTTCAGAATTAGCAGGAATCATATTGATTGCCGAAGGATCAAGAGCATTGTCTCTGATGTCGAAAGCAAGTCTCGCACCTTCACAAAGCCAGATGTTTTTCTTTACAAGAGCCTTATTCGAAGTCTTATCTGTTCCGAGAGCTATTGTAGCGTTATATTCTGTAGTAATATCATTGTTAAAGATACCATTAAGAAGAAGATTTGCATGACGACGTACTACGACAGGGAAATTGCTGTAAGTACCGTCAAGAGACAGAGTCCCTTCCCACACATTACATTCTCCTTCAAAATCATGAGTTCCGGCGATGGAAAGTTTTCCTTCTCCCATCTTGTCAAGCATCATGTCTCCTGTAAGTTTTCCGTTTCCTGAAATTGAATAATCATCAATATCCGAAACTGTAAGAACCGATGGATTTACATCTGACGCAAGTTCGATATTTCTGTTCTTACCCTGAGGAGACAGCAATACCTGCTGATTATTGCTGAACGCATAAGTCGCTCCTGTTCCGTCGATAAGACCTTTAAGCTCACTTCCGTTCATCCATTCCTGAGCAGACATATCCCATTTTCCGCTTTCACCTTTCCATACAAGTTTTCCGTTTGTCGATTTCGCAGGAATAGCATCCGGAAACTCTCCGCCAAGATAAAAACTGATATGAGGAGGCTGATTGTAGCCACACATCTGCCAGCAGATAGCTTGACGATACTGATGATCGTGAAGAAGAGTATATATTCTTTCTTCTGTTTCATAAGGAGTAAGATAAATATAAAGAGCGCTGTTATCAGTTTTTCTCCATATCACTTCTTCTCTCCAGTCGCCGAAAAGATCGGCCTGAAGGCACGGAGTACCTTTTGTCCAGTTACATGATGCAGCTTCGGCAACAAGAAGGTCGCGGATATCACCATAATCATAGAATTTCGTAATATGTCCAAGACCATATCCCTGATTAGAACTGAATCCTTTATGGTCAAGAATCTCTTTAAGAAGATCACCGTCCCAGTAGATAGTATAATTTTCAGCTACACCGAAATGACCAAGCTGTTCTCTGTCTGTAGCAGAATGACCTACGCCACCGCCCCAGACTTCATAACCGCGATATTTATCAGTAATATTACCTGCACCGCAACGTCCGCAGTCACTTGGTGTGATATGACGGATAAGAAGTTTCCCGGTTTTTCCGTCACGAAGGTTAGTTCCCGGCTTATCTTCATTACATGCAAATACCTCAATACCTTTATAATAAGGATCGAAATCTCCTACGTGCATAGCGTCGCCGTGACCTAACTCGGTAGTATAAAGTCCTTTACCGTCATGATCGACACACATTGAGCCCCATACTATTTCATCATATCCGTCGCCATCGGTATCGGCGATAGTGAAATTATGATTTCCCTGATATGAATATCCTGGTTCAGTACGGCTATCCCAGCTCCATCGTTCAACAAGTTTTTTATTTACGACATCGTAAGTTTTCATCAGAGTCTGAGTATAGATACCGCGTCCGATGAAAAGACTCGGGTGTACTCCGTCAAGATACGGAGCTCCGAAGAAGAATTTATTTGCGCGGTGACCATAATTGTCACCCCAGTCTGATGACTGTCCGCGAGGAATAAAATTCACCCAGTCGATTTCCGCACCTGTCACACCGTCGATAAGTGAAAGATATTCCGGGCCGGCATTCATAAAGCCGTCGCCTCCGATAGAATAACGGTAATTTGTTACACCGTCACCATCCCTGTCGCCGACAGAAGTCCCGTCACCGAATATCGTATTGTCGGAAGATCTCATAAAGACCTCCGCTTTGCCATCGCCGTCAAGGTCGAAAGCAGCTATATTTATCTCAACGTCCATTGTGATATTGGGACCGACATCGATCGCCCACATGAATGTACCGTCAAGTTTATATGCTTCAAAATATGTATATGATGTATTTGTAGTGCTCCAGTCTGTGTTAAGACGCTTAACGATGATCTCCATTTCTCCGTCGCCGTCAAGATCGGCAGCAGTACAGTCGTTAATGTGATAACCCGTCTTTCCTTCCGGAAGGTCACGAAGTTTGATTTCAAGATAATCTTTTGTAAGAGGTTTGCTGATAGCACCTTTTGCTTCTGATTCCACTCCGTTTATTACAGTTGAAACTGTATAAACTGAAGCATTTGTTCCACTTTTGTCAAGAAAGTTTGATGCGCCGCTGATTCCTGATTCATAGATCAGTTCTCCGTCTCTGTAAAGTTTGTAAGAAGCTATTCTCCACTCATCTGAGTTGATACGCCACTGGACAAGATATCCGTTGGATACTCTTCTTGCAATAAGGCCTCTGGAGAAATTTTCCATTGGTCGCTGAGCATAAGTCGCGATAGGCGCGAGGGATAGCAATGACAGCGATGCCACGGAAAGGGCACGTGTAAAAGTGTTTCTCATAAATAGCAGTGTGTTTTTGTGTATAAAAAAGTGTAATTTATTCTAATCGTTTTAAATGTCTCCCTTGCTAAAAAAATCGGGCTGGCAGTGTAAAATGGTTATGTGTCTTTTATGCGCTCCAAATTTAATAAAATTTATTATCGATACAAGCCAGGTTTCTTTTAATTCCTGAAAATCCGGCCCTTTTTATAGGAGAACCTCTGAAAATTACTTTAAATTCAGTTTCGGTAAGTGATTCAAGTTTTTCATAATCAAGCGAAAGAAATTCTTCCGAAGGCATAAATTCTTCTACTGCCGTAGGTGTGGCAAAACGATTGAAAGGACATACTTTAAGGCAGGTGTCACAGCCGTAAAGACGGTTACCGATTTTCTCCGCTACAGAGGGATCTATATCTCCTTTATTTTCTATAGTCTGATAAGAAATGCATTTACGGGCATCAAGACAATGTATTTCACCGTCTTCTTTTAACGCGCCCGCAGGACATGCCTCGATACATCTGCGGCAGTTTCCGCAACTCCTGTTCACAGAATCTGAAACAGAAGAGGCGGGCTCAAGATCAAGATCACAAATGATTTCACCAAGAAAGAAAAAACTTCCTTTTCCTGGAATGATAAGATTGTTGCTTTTTCCGATGAAGCCAAGACCTGCTTTTGCTGCCCAGTATCTTTCGAGCACAGGAGCTGAATCGGTAAATATGCGACCGTTAAGAGGAGAGATGCTTTCGCTGATGAACTCCCATAAAAGACGGAGTTTTGATTTTATAATATCATGATAATCTTTGCCATAGGCATAATATGAGATTTCAGGAAACGATGTATCTCTTTTTATCTGAGGATAATAATTAAGAGCTACTATTATCATCGACCGACAGTCGTCGACAAGCAGTCCGGGATTAAGTCTTTTCTCCAGATTATTATGCATATAATTCATCTCCGCAGCATTTCCACCCTCAAGCCATTCTTTTAGCGTTGTTTCACAGCATGAATCTACCTGTCCGGTTCTTATAATCGCACATTCAGAGAACCCGAGTTCCAGAGCTTTGTCTATGATTAACTGTTCTTTGGTCATCCGTAGATAAAATATTTATTTATAGAGATCGATATTAAAAATTGTTTGCCTGTCCGATGTGATAACGATAATGTATTATTACAGATTAACAGGTTATAAATGTAAGATACCCCCGACTTTTGTTATCACTGTACGGTTGTCATATTGTCACTGTACAGTTTTCATATTGTCACCGTACGGTTGTCATATTAACACTGTACGGGTGGCAGATAAATCTGTTCAGCATATTACTGATATATGCGCCCTTATCCTTTTTATAAGGACATAATAATCTGTTCTTTATAATAGCCGTAAGTATATAACGGTTCATAATAAAGACTATATGATAATTTAAAATTAAAAGATTAAGAAATAAGCATTTTCTCAGATATGCAGGTGATATCTGAATAGGGGCATCCGGTGTATTGAAGTTGATTCCCTATTTATTATGTTTGAAATCTGAACAGGTTATCAGGAGAAAACCTTAAAGGTATAACCTTCTTTCAGTAGCCATTCGATAGTTCTGGGAAGGGCATAACGCAGGTTCTTTTCAGCTTTCAGTGAATCATGAAAGACAATTATCGATCCGTTTCTCGTATATTTCTTAGCAATGTTGAATACCTCTTCACCGTTAAGCTTCTTGCTGTAATCTCGTGTTACCACGTCCCACATTATAATACGGTAGTTTCTTTTGATATACCATGCCTGAGCACTCAGCATCCATCCGTGTGGCGGTCTGAAGAGATTGCTTTGTATCAGAGAGTCGGCAATCTGCACATTTTCAAGAAACTTCTTCACCGACGTCTTCATGCCGCTGATATGATTCATAGTGTGGTTTCCCACTCTGTGACCGCGGAGTTTTATTTCTTCGAATACTCCGGGATATCTGGCTACGTTTTCACCAACGCAAAAGAAAGTCGCTTTGATATTATACTTATCAAGAAGGTTCAGCACCCAGGGCGTAACCTGGGGAATAGGTCCATCATCGAATGTGAGATATACACATTTTTCACGACCCTGTATTCGCCAGAATGATTCTGTGAAGAACAGGCGGAAAATAAATGGAGGCTGTTCTATTAGCATATTTTAAATAAAGCTTTCGCAGCTAATTCTCAATATTAATTTTTACTGAAAACGGAGCTGTCATATCAGATTGATTTTTATGACAGCTCCATTTATATAACTTAAAAATAATAATTATTGTTTGTGAGACCACATATTGTTATACATTCTCATCTCATTTTCATATATGGCTGCTTCCTGTTCAAGTCCCAGGCTCTTGTAAACCTGAGCGATATTGTGAAGTACCGCCATATTGTGGCTGATATCTGAAGTCACCGTACCGAAAAGTCGCGGAGGAAGTCCGAACATCCATTTCAGATTATCTACTGATTTATCGGCGATATGGTTAAGAAGATCAACACCTTTTTCTGTCTGGTTAAGACGGATATAGTCCTGACCAAGAGAGATTGATGTATAATCATGAGGAACGCTCTCACCCGGAATCTGTTTCATACAGAAGTTAAGGGCATTAATAGCTTTTTCATCTTTTCCTTCTTCGATAAGCGCGTCTACAAGACGAACGAACATAAGTCTCAGAGTGCGGCACATACGACGGTTTGTCTCATCAAGATATACTTTAGGGTTTTCGATACCACCCCACAGGAACTTGTTCATCATATTATCATACATCACTTCTGTGTTAACCGTTCCTTCAGGACCGTTTTTAGTAGGAGTGATCTGATAAGCAAGACCTACAAGGTTGAAATACGGAGCCATATTCATATACATATCAGAGCCTACAGTCGTAGCATAGTAGATCGGACGTTGCCATCCTTCTTTGCTTATTCCGTCAAGCATGTAAAGAATTGCGATTTCGTTTTTAGTTACGATATTCTTATTCTTCAGGCTGATTGTCATCTGGTCCACAATGTTTTCCGTATCTATGCCCTGCATAACAGGCGATTTGGCAACAGTAGCCGAGTCGATATTAATGTAAAGATATTCAGCCGGAATGAAATCGATACGTTCGTTATATCCCTGGATTCTTTTTGTTCTTTCATCTTCAGAAGCAAGCCAGTTAAGTGCCGTTGTAAGAGAAAGTGAATCTTTACCCATACGCATAACGTAAGCGTAATTCAGTTTAGCCTGATTATACTGACTTGGTTTAAGCGCGATAGGAAGAGGTTTAGAGTCGTAAGCCGGGCTCTTCATCTGATCGATATACCAGTCTGTCTGAAGATATGAAAGATTACATACGCGGACATCCGTTCTGTAGCCTTCAACTTCCTGTGCATACCAAAGAGGGAATGTATCATTATCACCGTTTGTAAAGATGATACCGTCCTGCTCAACAGAAGTAAGGTAGTTATAACCGAAGTCTCTTGCCGTATAACGGTCGCTTCTGTCATGATCATCCCAATTCTGGGCAGCCATCTGAGCCGGTATTGCAAGAGATGCGATGCTTATGACCCATGCCACGGCATCATGATTCTTAGTCTTTTTGTTGAAATATTCTATAAGAGCCGCTACTCCGAAGCCTGTCCATATGGCGTAGGCGTAGAAGGAGGCGGCATAAGCATAGTCTCGTTCACGCGGCTGATATGGTGTCTGGTTCAGATATATCACAATGGCTATACCTGTCATAAAGAACAGCAGAAGTACGATCCAGAATCCCTGAGCTCCGGTTCTTCCCGATCTGGCCTGATAGATAAGACCTATGATTCCGAGAATAAGAGGCAGCATATAATATGCGTTACGACCTTTATTGTCTTTCATATCGGCAGGAAGGTCGCTCTGATTGCCGACAAGGAATCTGTCAATGAAATTGAAACCAGTGATCCAGTTTCCTTTTGTTATATCGCCGTATCCCTGAATGTCATTCTGACGACCGGAGAAATTCCACATGAAATATCGCCAGTACATATGATTAAGCTGATAGTTGAAGAAGAACTTGATGTTTTCCATGAAAGTCGGTTTCATGACAATCTGGTTTTCTCCGTTCTGGAATACTCTCACCGGTTTTCCTGTGAAGTTTGTCCAGTATTTATATCCCTGAATATGTGAATCCTGTTTACTGTACATACGAGGCATAAGCATATTCAACTCAGGAGTATATACATAGTTTTCACGATAACCTGTTACAACATAACGGTCTTTTTCTTCAGGAGTATTTTTAACGGCTTTGGCATATATAGGTTCTCCTTTTTTCATTATTACCTTTCCTTTATTGTCTCTTTCGATATCGGAAACGAAAGTATAACCGTAGAATAAAGGACGGTCGCCATACTGTTCGCGGTTAAGATATTTCATAAAAGAGAATATCTCATCAGGAGAGTTCTGGTCCATAGGAGTATTCGCTACGGAACGGATAATGATCTGTGCGAAAGTGGAATAACCTATAAGTATCATCATCAGTGAAAGGATGACGGTATTCATAAGTTTGATATTAAGATTTTTCCATAGAAGGAAAACGAGAGCGACTATTATTGCAGAAAGGAATACTCCAAGTAGCCATCCGCCTCCTAAGAAAGGAATACCGATAAGACATACGCCCGCACAGAATGCTATTCTCATTCTAAGAGCGCTTTTAGCTCTCCAAGTTTCGAATAATCCCCATGCAAGAACAGCAAGGACAAAGAAGAAATAAAACAATGTTCCGCTGTTATACTTGAATCCTAATACGTTTACGAAAAGAAGCTCGCAGTATCCGCAAAGCTTTACAAAGCCCGGTACCAGTCCGTAAAGGATAAGAGCGATACCCACGACAGATACGCCAAGCGCAATGATTGAGCCAAGCAGACTTGCATCAGGTCTTTTCTTGAAATAATATACAAGCACAAGTGCCGGGATTGTAAGCAGGTTCAGAAGGTGAACTCCGATTGAAAGCCCGATTATATATGCAATAAGTATTATATATCTGTCTGAATTAGGCTGATCTGCCTGTGATTCCCATTTAAGGATAAGCCAGAATACAAGAGCTGTCATAAATGAAGAAAAGGCATATACCTCGCCTTCGACGGCAGAAAACCAGAATGTGTCTGTGAAAGTGTAAATTAATGATCCTACAAGACCTCCGCCAAGAATTGTCACTATCTGACTCGATGTTATGGAATCTTCTCCGTTTATTCCCGGAAGAGACTTACATACTATCTTTTTAAGTAGATGAGTGATTGTCCAGAAAAGGAATAAGATTGTGCCGGCACTAAGAAGAGCAGACATACAGTTGATGGTGAAAGCAACTTTTGTTACGTCACCTCCGGCGAAATTTGCAAAAAAGCGCCCTGTAAGGTTAAAGAATGTATTGCCCGGAGGATGTCCCACTTCAAGTTTGAAAGCGGAAGTAATAAACTCAGGACAATCCCAGAAACTTGCTGTCGGCTCCGCAGTCATAATATAGACTATCGCAGAAATCACAAAAGCAACCCATCCGAAAATGTTGTTTAATAAATTGTACTTCTTCATTTATGTTATTATGATTTTTATTAATTCAAATTTTATGCAAATTGCACACAAATATATGAAAACTATCTTTTACGTTGTTTCTTACAACATTAAAACTCATAACGATAACTACAATATGTTTAAACTTATTGCTTAAAGATTGAATTTTATTGACGTATTTTCATAATAATTTAAAATATTGACAATAATATTCATTTTAACCTAATCATAGTTAAGAAAGATGTTGCTTGTTTATCTTATAAATAATATTTTTACGTGACAATTATTAAACACACTTATTACATACTTATGAAAAAACTTTGTCTACTACCGGCACTGGCGTTAGCCCCTTTTATGTCGTTTGCTCAGAGAGAAGCAACAATCACTCTTAAAACTAATGAGGCGACACAACAAATCAGTAAACATATTTACGGACATTTCGCTGAACATCTTGGAACATGCGTTTACGGCGGACTTTGGGTAGGAGAGGATTCTAAAATCCCTAATACCAACGGTTACAGAAACGACGTACTTGCTGCTCTAAAAGAACTTAAAGTTCCTGTGCTTCGCTGGCCGGGAGGATGTTTCGCAGACGAATATCACTGGATGGACGGTATCGGTCCTAATGAAAATCGTCCGAAAATGGTAAATAATAACTGGGGAGGAACTATCGAGGATAACAGTTTCGGTACTCATGAATTCCTTAATCTTTGTGAACTTCTGGAATGTGAACCATATATCAGCGGTAATGTGGGAAGCGGTACTGTTGAAGAACTTGCCAAATGGGTTGAATATATGACTTCTGACGGTGATTCTCCGATGGCTAATCTTCGCCGTGAAAATGGTCGCGAAAAAGCATGGAAAGTAAAATTCCTTGGTGTAGGAAATGAAAGCTGGGGATGCGGTGGTGATATGTATCCTGATTATTATGCGGATCTTTACCGTCGTTATGCTGTTTATTGCCGTAACTTCGACGATAATAAGCTTTATAAGATTGCCAGCGGTGCAAGTGATTACGATTATAACTGGACGGAAACTCTTATGAAAAAATCTGCTCATCAGATGAACGGCCTTTCTCTTCATTATTATACTGTAAAAGAATGGGGACCAAATAAAGGTTCTGCAATCGACTTTAATAAAGAAGATTATTACTGGACTCTTGGAAAAGCGATTGAAATCAAGGATGTCGTTGACAAACATATCGCTATCATGGATAAATATGATCCTCGTAACAGAGTAGGTCTTCTTGTCGATGAATGGGGAACATGGTTTAATGAAGAGCCGGGAACAATAAGCGGACATCTTTATCAGCAGAATTCTCTTCGCTGTGCAATGGTTGCGTCTCTGACTCTTGATATTTTCAATCAGTGCGGAAGCCGCGTTCAGATGGCTAATATCGCTCAGGTAGCGAACGTTCTTCAGTCTGTAGTTCTAACTAAAGACGAAAAAATGGTTCTTACTCCTACATATCATGTATTCAACATGTATAAAGTTCATCAGGATGCGACAATGATTCCTCTTGATCTTACAAGTGATAAAATGGATGTTGGCGGAAAAGGAAACAGAACACTTCCGATGTTAAGTGCGTCTGCTTCTAAAGATGCTCAGGGAAAAATCAATATCACAATGTCTAATGTTGATGCGGATAATGATCAGACAGTGACTATCAATCTTCCTGACGTGAAGTTTAAAAACGCTACTGCTACAATTATTACTGCGAAAGATATCTCGTCTCACAATACATTCGAAAAACCTAATGAAGTTCTTCTTAAAGATTTCAAAGGTGTGAAAGTTGAGAAAAACGGTTCTCTTAAAGTTAAGATGCCGGCTAAATCAATCATCGCTATTCAGGTTAACTAATATCGCTATTCAGCTTAACTATTATAGTTTTCAGGTTAGTTAATATAGCTTTCAGCTTAACTATCATAGCATGCAGGTTAGTTAATATCGCATTCGGGTTAACTAATATCGCATTCAGCTTAATTAATTAGCAATTCAGATTAACTGATTTAGTTACGAACCTGTAAATAAAGATTGATATATTAAGCATAAAAAAGTCTGCTTCGGATTATTTCGGAGCAGATAAACAGAAATAAAATAATCCCCATACTTCAAATCTCAAAAGATAAGAAGTATGGGGATTTGTTATTTTATAATTTCAGTATCCTGAATAAATCCTTACGATTAATAATTCTTACAGAATTTGTCAAGTTTTTTCTTTGTCTTATTAAGAGCTTTTGTATCTGATTCAGAATGAAGCACTGTCTGCGCTTCTTCAAGAAGCTGATTTCTTTTGTCAAGTTCCTTAAGAGTAAAAGAGGGAACCGGAATATCATTAAGTTTCTGACGAGTAAGGCTAAGATCCGACCATGTGCAAAGTCTCTCTTTTTCTTCTTTAGTGATATGCATTACTGATCCGTGACGAGGAGTGAAGTTGCCATGCGTAGCTGTATTCTGAACATGTCTGAAATCTTTCAGGTTATCGCTTTCACAGAACTGATAATATCCGTCTGCATAACAGTCGTACATAAGGATAAACTTATCTGAATTGATAAGCTGGAATACGCTTGAACCTTCAACGATCTTATCTGTCTGCTGTACATGTCTGTATTCTGTTGTATAAGGACCTGTAAGGTCTTTACTTACCGCGCGCATAACGCCCTGACGTGTACGGAAGCCGTTATTTATAGTTGAAAGACCTTCATCTTTAAAGAAAAGGATATATTGCTGTTCTTTCTCATCCCATATAATGTCTCCGTCGATTGCAGCCGTTCCGAAATCGAAAAGAAGTTTCGGTTCGGTAAGATCGGTAAAGTCTTCGTTCGCATAAGAATAGAATATTTTGAAATATGGCTGATGTCTGTCGCCTACGGGGTATTCCCAGTCATGGCGTCCGATAGAATAATAAACCATATATTTTTCTTCTTTAGGATCCCATATAGTCTGTGGTGCCCATACTGCATGAAGATTAGCTTCATCAAAACCTTCAAGATTCGGATAGCGGTCAGGGAAATGAATAGCGGTATGCTCCCAGTTAATCATATCCGTACTTTTCATAAGAACAAGACCGTCGTTACTCTGCCAGCCTTCGCTTGAACGCATGTCTGTCATAACCATGTAAAAATACTTTCCGTCTTCAGATCTGATGATATGAGGGTCACGGATACCTTTTTTATTGGCAATTTTGTCTGAACTGATAATTGGTTTTCCGTCGTTAAGAGAAGTGTAATTGAAACCGTCTTCACTTATCGCGTATCTCACCTGCTCGCCGTAAGGAGAGTTATCCGAGAAAAACGCAAAAAGATAGTGGGAAAATTCAAGATCTTTTTTCTTTTGAGCCTCCGACTGGAAAGGCATAGCCATAAGTAGCAGAGCCGCGCCTGCTTTCAGTAAATCATTTCTTTTCATGGATGTGTTGTGTTTAATAATTGTTTTTGAAAAATGATAAAAAAAGAATATGCTATAATCTGATCTCCTGATATCACCTGTAATCAATGTGATACCCTTATATAATGATACAAATATAATCTAAATATCTAGAAAAGTGATAATTGTTGCTCGTCAAGAAGGCGAAAACTTAACCTGTGATACTCTGTAGTGCCATATATTCTGATAGCTTCACGATGTGCCTTTGAGGGATATCCTTTATTACTGTCCCAACGATATTCAGGATGCTCCTTATGAATTTTCATCATAAAGTCATCACGATATGTTTTTGCAAGAACAGAAGCCGCAGCAATAGAAAGCATTTTTCCGTCACCTTTTACAATCGTGGTATGAGCTATATCCTGATATTTATTGAACCTGTTTCCGTCAATCAACAGATGTTGAGGTCTTACCTTAAGCTGATCGATTGCCCTGTGCATGGCAAGAAAAGATGCATTAAGAATATTAATCTTATCTATCTCTTTTTCTGTAACTATTCCGACGCCCCATGCCAGAGCCTCTTTCTCTATTATGGGACGAAGAAGATAACGGTTCTTTTCACTAAGTTTCTTTGAATCATTCAGAAGTTCGTTTTCAAAATCTTCAGGAAGAATCACGGCTGCAGCGAAGACAGGACCTGCAAGACATCCGCGTCCGGCTTCATCACATCCGGCTTCGATGACACCTTTATTTAGATATTTCTGTAACATCAGGATTATTTTTATAATGAAAAATATATTATAAGTATAATGTATTCAAAGATAATTCAGGTTATTGCTTTTTAGTAAGGCAAAAAGAAATAATAATCTCATATAAATAAAAACAGGCCTTTCATCGCTACAGATGAAAGGCCTGAATATCATATTTTCAAAGATTTATATAAATCTTATTTCCAGATTAAGTTTGAACAGCCATTGCCCGTTTTCTTTTTCTATCTGACCGAATTTGCTTTTATCTTCATTTGCAATACAGAATCTTGTATTACGGAAAAGAAATTTTTCGAAAAGCTCTTTCTGCATCGGGTCATAAGCGATAAGATCTCCTGAAGCATCAGCGAAAATCTGTAGATGAGCATTTCCGTTACCTCTCCATGTCTTTGTCGGCTTCATTCCGCATGCCGCCGCATAAAGAAGCTGACGGAACTTATATTCATAAACCCTGCTTTTCTCAATCATTTCATCTTTTACCTTGAAAGGATTTACGCGGTTTATCTGTTCACATATGGCAGCTACACTTACGTTGTTGCCGGTATAAAACAGTTTTACTGCTTCAGCAATAAGTCGCGGAAGATTCATATCGATAAGCTGAAGTGAAGCCTGGAAGAATTTGCCTTCAACGGAAGTATATTTCAGTTTACCTCCCAGACGGAATATTTCATCAAGTCTTTCAAGCGAACCTGTTTCATTATCTCCAAGATAATTAATCTTATTTGATTCAGGATTTGAAAGCTTCACATCAATGATATCATATTTAAAATTTGACGCTCTGTTAGAAGGGATAAGATAAAGATTTTCAAATGTCGGTTTCAGTCTTACCGGCCAGAACCTCTCGCATTTTAGATTCTCATCATAAAATACCACTCTTATATCCTCTCCATCTTCAGAAGATGATATGAAATCATAAACCAACATTTTGTCAAGAAGAGTTTCTGTCTTTTCATCTTCGAAATCGACACCTTCTCCGTTAATGATAATTTCCTTAAGATGATTGCATACCTCAGCTATTTCGGCAATATCAATGACATTTTCATTTGAAGGGTCTTTACATACCAGCTGATCCTTATCATTATAAAAGAATGACGTCATTGTTTCGGCGTTATCTCTTTCGATTCTTAAAGGCTTCAAAGGCTCAAGTCTGTCGTTTACCTTTCTTGAGACATTTCCCCAGAAACATTTTCTGTCCGAAATAAGTTTGAGAATGAAATAAATCCTACCCCAATCTCCGGCATTTCCGTTTAAATACATATTTATATTAGAATTTATAAGCGATACCGGCTCTGAAGAAAGCATGCTCCGCGCCGAATTCACCGACTACCGCCCAGTTTTTGTCAAAATAATATCTTGCTCCGACTACGAAGTCGAAAGAAGCATAAGAATGTAAAAGCGAATATCCTTTCCATGACTCCCTTCTTCCTTTGTATCCCAGCATAAGTCCGGCATAAGTATCAAGGTTTTTTACAAAGTTATAATGGATCGTGCTCTGTACACCGAAGCGGTAACTGTTGTTATGATGACGTATTCCCGCATATCTTTCAGTGTAATGAGTCCATCCAAGATAAGCTCCCACACCTAAAGAACAATGTTCATCTCCGAAAAGATTATCCATGATACACATTTCATAACTTGCCTGAAGCGGCACGCCTCTTCCTACACCCAGAGTAACATTCACTGCCTGATCGTTGCCCACAAAAACGCCCTGCGCATTTGCACATAAAAACGGCACACATAATAATAATGAAAATAAAATCTTTTTCATTGCCTTAAAATAATTCCTTAAATAATGTGATGTAATAAAATATATAAACTATTCCTTATTCTTAAGCTTATCAATAAAGTTGAGATAATTAAACAGTTCGCTATAGTTGTTGTGAATACTTATAGACTGCGGATCCGAGAAATATACAGCATTCTGTTTAGCCTCAAACTGTTCCGGATAAATAACCAGAAGATTAGTGTGAGCGAAATCCCTGGAAAGAATAGTAGGCAACTTCTCGAAAGAATGATGATATGAAAGAGAATGACGTCTGGCGCTTACTACGACAAACAGATCATGCACCTGCACAAAACCGCTTAATGCCATAAAATCCTCCCAGTTATCAAGCGGAAAGAATTCCTTACGGAAATTATACCTCTTAGATTTTACCATTTTTCTGATCGCGTCTTCCGTTTTACGTGAAGAATAGAAGATAACCTTACATCCGATTTGCATCGAAACATTGGCAATCCTGTCGAGCCAGCGGTCAAATCCGGATTCATATTCCGCTTTCTGAGGTACTGCAACGATAATTTTATTTATAGTATTTATCGGTGTCAGCGCTTTACATATAAGAAGCATGCAATTGCATCCTTTCAATATATGCTGTATTGTCGGGCCGAAGAAAGTATCGGCGATATTTGCCTTATGATGAAATCCGGTAACCACTTCAGTAATATTATTCTCTTTAATAGTATGAAGTATACCACTTGCCACATTCACGTCATATCTCGCAATAGTATTTACCGGCACATCAGCAGAGGATGCCAGTTTTGCCGCCTGCGAAAGTATCTGATGAGAACTCACCATTTTATCGTCGTCGACATCGAGATCAACAGAAAGAGTATAAAGCGGATTTTTCTTCGACGGATTCTTAAGCGTTATGGCCAGGTTTACGAGATTTTCCAGAGTAGCAGGATTGGCAACCGGGATAAGAATCCTTTCGTCAAGCGGAGTTATCGTAGGATGACCATGTTTTTCATTTCCGTCAGACTTATTCATCGCCATCTTTTCAGCTACTCTCTCAGTGACTATCGAGCTGATGATACATGTCACAAGTATCATGATGATCGTACCGTTAAGTATATTTTCGTTTAACAATCTTATCGGTTCACCTGCCGCATCCGTACCTGTTATTATATTATAACCGATCAAAACAGCCGCAAGAGTAGCTGCTGCCTGACCGTTGCTCAGGCCGAATATCATTTGCCTGTCCATCTTTGTCAGTGAGAAAGTCTTCTGTGTAAGCCATGCCGCAGTCCATTTGGATATTGTTGCAATCACCGACATCGTTATAGCAACTATGATCGCTTCTTTCTGAGAAAAAAGTACTTTAAGATCGACAAGCATTCCTACTCCGATAAGAAAATAAGGAATAAACAGAGCATTTCCGACAAACTCTATTCTGTTCATCAGCGGAGATACCGCAGGGATATAACGGTTAAGTATTATACCTGCAAGAAAGGCTCCTATGATACCTTCAAGACCAGAAAGCTCTGCACCGAAAGAGGCAGCAAATACTATTGACAGGACAAATATGTACTGAGTCACATTGTCTTCATATTTACGCAGAAACCACTTGCTGACGCGTGGAAAAACCATAAACAGAATTACCGAATATATAAGTATGGATATTCCGAGCTTGATCCAGAATGTATGATCTACGGTATCTTTATAAATACCTGTGATACCTGCCAGAATGATAAGGGCAAGAAGTACGGTGATTATGGTTCCTGCAATTGTGATTGTCACGGCTCTTCGCTTTGTCACTCCGTAACGGCTTACAATGGGATATGCCACAAGAGTGTGCGAGGCATACATACTGGAAAGCAATATCGACGTCAATATTGAGAAATGCATCAGATAATAACTTACAAGTGTTCCCAGAATCATCGGGACAAGGAAAGTATAGAGACCGAAAACGAGGCCTTTGAATTTATTCTTACGGAAATCATTCATATCCATTTCCAGTCCGGCCAGAAACATAAGATAGAGAAGACCCACTTTTCCGAATATCTCAAAACTTGAATCCCGCGCAAGAATACCTGTTCCGTTCGGACCTATAATCATTCCTGCTATAATCATACCTATTATATGAGGTACTCTTATTTTGTTAAGCAGCACGGGTGCAAGCAAGATTATTGCCAGCACTATAAAGAATATAAGTGTCGGATTGGTAAAAGGAATATCTAAGAATTTGCCTATTATTTCCATAAATTCCCCGCGGATTGAATTTTGCTATAAAATTAGTTCTATTTTATGTAATAATATTTTAAAGAAAATTTTTTTATCGCAAAATGAATTAAGATATATTTTGTTAAGATTTTGACTATTAGTGTTTTAGTTTGATTATAGGTTGTGTTTTCCGGTAATGATTTTCAATCAATCAGCGTTTTTTATAAATCTAAAGTCAAAATTTGGTATATAAAGTTTATAAATTACCCTAAATTAGCACTTTAAATGCAAAATACTAATACAATTATTGAAATTTAGTATAATAAAAAGACTATAAAGAAAACACACAGAAAAGCCTGAATATTTTATATTCCGCTTTTCTGAAATAATTACACTATAAATAATGAAAACACAACTGTTAATTATTCCGTTAATCGGAATCATGGCCTCATGTTCACATGAGACAACCACAAAAGTTCTCACCCTGAGAAATTCCGGTGAAGTAAACAAAATCGATGAAGCTTTTATTCTCAAGAGAGACATGCTGCCGCAGGTAGAAGGACTTGTTCCCGTACTTGTAGACGGTAATGGCAATTATGTGCCGTGTCAGCTTGATGATATCAGCTGCAACGGTGAATGGGATGAACTTGCTTTTGTCTATTCTCTTAAAGCAGGAGAAGAAATAAATCTTAATGTAGAATATATTCCGCAGAGTGATTATCCCGTGTTTCAGAAGAGAACTCATGTGCGTCTGGGAAAAATGTTTACTCCCGGTGATATCAGAATACTTGATGAAGATATGCACGGCAAATATAACCTTCCGCGCGGAGGAGATATTAACAATCCTTATCCTTATCAGACTGACGGCCCTGCGTGGGAAAACGATAAAATGGGTTATCGTCATTATTTTGACGGCAGAAACGTAAGAGATATATTCGGCAAGACCACCAATCTTATGGTAATGGACAGTGTAGGGATTCAGGAGGACGGTTATGTCGGCAATACTTATCATGTTGAGGCATGGTGGGGACGCGATATCATGAGCGGAGGACGTTCTTTCGGTCTTGGTGGCATAGCTCTTCAGAAAGGTGATTCCCTTATCCGGCTTGGTGTGACAATGGAGCAGACTACCAATAATATCGATGAGACATTCTATAAAGTCATTTCTTCCGGTCCGGTCAGAAGTATCTTCCGCCTTAATTTCAATGGCTGGGAAGTCGATGGTGAGAAAATAGATGTTGAAGAGACAATGACAATATGGGCAGGAAAATACGGATATGAAAATAAAGTTCGCCTTTCTCATCTTCCGGAAGGATCACGTCTTGTTACCGGAATCGTAAACGATTTCAACGATATGCCTTATATCCGTAAAGATGTCGGAAATTATAAACTAATGATGACCCACGACAAACAAACTTATGACAAGGTCTGGTATATGGGGATGGCGCTTATGGTTGATAAGGAAAACTGGACCGGTGTAGAGTTTGAAGCTCCGAAACAGGGTAGTGGAATACTCACCACATGGTGTACCGAACTGAAACCAAATAGTAACGGAGAATATAATTTCAACTGCTGTGCCGCATGGGAGATTACAGATCAGAGATTTACTCAAAGGGAATATTTTGATTCTGTAGTAACGGAATATGCAGATGAACTTAGCAATAAGAGTGAAGTAAGAAATCTGTAAAATATTAATCCGGACAGAAGTAATTTCCTGTTACTTCTGTCCGGATTTTTTTTATCCGTTAATAAAATAATCTATATCCTCGTCCACACTTTTTATTGTTGATACTCCGAACTCCGAAACAAGGAAATTCAGTATTTCAGGACTTAGGAATCCCGGAAGTGTAGGCCCGAGATGAATATTCTTAACTCCGAGAGAAAGTAGTGCAAGAAATACGATTACAGCTTTCTGTTCATACCACGCTATATTATAGGCAATAGGCAGTTTGTTTATATCATCAAGTCCGAAAACTTCTTTAAGTTTAAGAGCGATCATAACAAGAGAATAGCTGTCATTACACTGACCTGCATCAAGCACACGTGGTATGCCGCCGATGTCTCCCAAAGGAAGTTTTATATACCTGTATTTTGCACATCCTGCTGTAAGAATAACGGTGTCTGCAGGAAGCTTCTTTGCAAACTCGGTATAGTATTCTCTGCTTTTCATTCGGCCGTCACATCCTGCCATTACAAAGAACTTCTTTATTGCACCTGATTTTACCGCATCTACTACTTTATCGGCAAGAGCAATGACCTGAGCGTGTGCGAAGCCTCCGACGATAGTACCGCTTTCAATTTCAACAGGAGATTCACAGCGCTTAGCATGTTCTATAATCATTGAAAAATCCTTTGGTTTATCACCTACTCTGTCAGGTATATGTTCACAACCTTCAAATCCTGCAGCTCCGGTCGTATATATTCTGTCTCTGTAAGTTGAAATGCTTTTTGGAGGAACGATACAATTAGTAGTGAAAAGTATAGGTCCGTTGAATGTCTCAAATTCTGAAATCTGACTCCACCATGCTCCACCATAGTTTCCGACAAAATGTTCATATTTCTTTAATTCCGGATAATAGTTTGCCGGAAGCATTTCTGAGTGTGTATAAACATCAACTCCCGTATCTTTTGTCTGTTTTAGCAGCTCTTCCATATCTCTCAGATCATGACCGCTTATAAGAATTGCCGGATTCTTTCTCACTCCGATATTTACCATCGATAATTCCGGGTTTCCGTAAGTAGAAGTATTTGCCTTATCAAGAAGAGCCATAGTTTTAACTCCGTATTCTCCACATTCAATAACAAGTTTTATAAGATCGGGAATCTCGATATTCTGAGTAGTTACAACAAGAATTTTCTGAATAAAAGCATATATGGAATTGTCTTTATAATTCAGATTCCATGCATGTTCGGCATAAGCCGACATACCTTTTATTCCATATATAAGTAGTTCCTTTAAAGAACGGATATTTACATCCTCTTCATGAAGTATTCCGATTGATCCGGCTTTTTCCTCCATATCCTCAAGTGTATCTCCCGACCATGAAAGAGAATCTTGGCAATAACCTTCCGTATTTATACCATAGCTTTTTATCTCCTCTGCCAGTTCATCTCTCAATTCTACAGCATCTTTAATCTTACATACAAATTTATTACGGTCGAAATTGCCGTTTGTAATTGTCATAAAAAGAGAATCGATGACAAACCGGTTAACTTTATCCGACTCTATCTCTTTTTGCTCTCTCAGCAAAGACGAATAGATTGATATACCTTTTAACATGAAAATAAGCAGATCCTGAAGATTTGCAACTTCAGCAGTTTTTCCGCAAACACCGACTATCGTACAGCCCGTATTTTTTGCAGTTTCCTGACATTGATAACAAAACATTTTATTCATATTAAGTAGTTTAAGATAAAAAATATGATTATTTACAGTTATGTAGAAAACAGTAAATTAATATATTGGTTCATAACATGATTAGGATTAAATAGGATAATCCTGTATGAAAAACAATTTTATTTACATTAACATACTTAAATAATGTTCTTTACGTTTATAATATCTGTAAGAGATAATTCTTATCAAATAATTAATTCGGACCTAATTATTAAAGAGCCGTTCCCGTAATATTGGGAACGGCTTTATTTTTTTGCCTGCATTTCTGAAATTTCCCGGAGCGTGAGCGATCTTATTCCCGCCGGAATACGTTTGTATTCCGGAAGGAACCCGTACGTGTTCCTTCCGGAAGTCTGTCTTGTCGCTGCCGGGATTCCCTAATTTTATCTCATTTAATGAAAAATAAGAGATAAGAATGTAAATTACTTCCTTAAATATGAAATAAAAGAAAAATATATTAAAACATAGAAGATAGAATATGACAAAAATGCTATAAATATGTTTTAAAAAATATATGACGTTTATCAGTTTCATTATTAACTGTTTACTATATTAGCGACTTATAATACAAAAAGAAAAATAACATATACATGGAAAGCAATAAACGAAACACACTAATCGATCTTTTTGAAAATTCCGTAAATAAATTTCCGGGCAATACTTTCCTTCTTGAAAAACAGCAAAAGGAATGGACAGAAACAACATATGCCGCAACACGTGAAAAAGTATATCGTTTCGGCGCAGGTCTTGTAAAACTCGGAGTAAAGCCGAAAGATAATATGGCTCTTCTTTCGGAAGGAAGAAACAGCTGGATAATAGGTGAGCTGGCAATGTTTTATGCAGGTGCCGTCAATGTACCGCTATCAGTAAAGCTTGAGGAAAAGAATGACCTTCTTTTCAGACTTCAGCATTCCGAAAGCCGTTATATAATGGTGTCGGCAAGCCAGTTACCCAAAATCAGAAAGATTAAAAGCGAACTGCCTGATGTAAAGAAAATAATTGTCTTTGATGATCTCGACAGTTATGAAGAAAAAGAAATCTCTATGAAGGAAGTATGTGAAATGGGAGAATCGCTACTTACCGATGATGCTGAGGGGTTTCTTAAGATAGGTCAGTCTCTGTCTAATGATGACATCGCAACAATCACATATACATCCGGTACAACGGCAGATCCGAAAGGTATAATGCTGACTCATCGCAATTACACTTCAAACGTGGAACAGTCGCTTACTCTTACCGGAGTACAGGAAAAATGGCGTACACTTATCATCCTTCCGTTAGATCACTGCTTTGCCCATGTGGTCGGATTCTATATATTTATGTCCCGAGGGGCCGCAATTGCTACGGTTCAGAACGGACGTACAGCGATGGAAACACTGAAAAATATTCCGATAAACCTAAAAGAGATACAACCGGACATGCTGCTGTCTGTTCCTGCTCTTGCAAAAAGTTTCAGAAAGGCTATTGAAAGCGGTATAAAGGCTAAAGGAGAAAAGGTTGAGAAACTTTTCAATTTCGCACTTAAGGTAAGCTATAAATATAACAAGGAAGGATGGAATAAAGGAGCCGACGGTACATTTGTTCTGAAACCACTTGTAATGCTCTTTGATAAAATACTTTTCTCTAATATCAGAAAGGGCTTTTGTGAAAACCTTAAATTCTTTGTCGGAGGCGGAGCTCTTCTTGATAAAGACCTTCAGGACTTTTATTACGCTATCGGCATACCGATGTTTCAGGGATATGGTCTTTCGGAAGCAACTCCTGTGATTTCTTCCAATACACCGGAGAAACATAAATTCGGAAGTTCCGGAGTTCTTGTAAAACCGATGGATCTTGTTATAAAAGATCATAAGGATAATGTACTGCCTCAGGGCGAGAAAGGTGAGATTGTGATAAGAGGTGAAAATGTGATGGCCGGATACTGGAAAAACGAAAAATCTACGGAAGACACTATCAAAGACGGATGGCTTTATACCGGAGATCTTGGATATATGGATGATGACAACTTCCTTGTCGTGCTCGGTCGTTTCAAAAGTCTTCTTATCGGTAGCGACGGTGAAAAATACAGTCCGGAAGGTATTGAAGAGGCTATAGTGTCATATTCTCCTTTTATAGATCAGATAATGCTTTATAATAATCAGAACAACTATACTTCGGCTCTTGTGGTTCCGAACATGGAAAATCTGAAGAAGAGATGTAAGAACGATTGGAATACGGAGGAAGCAAAAAAAGAAGCGATAGAACTTATCAACAACAGCATAAATGAATTTAAGAAATCAGGTTCACAGGGAGGTAAATTCCCTGAACGATGGCTTCCCGTTACGTTCGCACTTCTTGACGAACCGTTCTCAGAACATAATCAGATGATCAACAGTACGATGAAGATGGTGCGTCCTAAAATAGAGAAATACTATAAAAACAGAATTGAAGAGCTCTATAAACCTGAAGGAAAGAATATATTCCATGAAAAGAATATAGGAGCGTTGAGGTAGAAAATATACATATTATATATAGTCTCATAAGATATTCACTCTTATGAGGCTTTTTGAACTATATAAGCGAATATTTGTTGTAGCAAAAAGTATATACCATGGCAACACCAACAGCATTAGCGGATATTCTGCACCCTATGACGGTGCATTTCCCGATAGCATTAATACTTGTGTCATGTCTTATGGCAGTGATACATGTGATCAGAAAAAAAGATTTTTCAATGAATCTTTTTATAAGAGCCCTGATTTTCATGGGTGCTTTGGGAGCCTGGGCTGCTGTAATAACAGGTTCTTACCATTTAAGTCTTTCTCAGGAAGGAGAGGCAATAAAGCATATACATCATAATTTCGCCAACTGGACTTCATGGGTTATCAGTATATCGGCAGCTATTTATATTTTTATCAACTTTTATAAGAAGCCGTCTCCGGCATGGCTAGGATTGTTTGGTTTTATAACACTTATAATAGCAGCGGTTCTTGTAAGTATTACCGGTTATTATGGCGGGTATATTGTTTATAATGTAATGCTGTGACCTTTTAAAGAGTATCAGATGATAAATAAAATATAAACGGCGGAAAGCAGATATTAAACATATCAACTTTCCGCCGTTATTTATTATCAGTTTTATTCGTTTAGTGATAAACTGTTTTGTAAGAAACTATTAAATAAACAATTTAAAAGTAAAAGTAATTAATTTTGACTAATTTTTATATCTTGCGAATCCTTAAACAAAAATCATTGATATGAATCAACAGATCAAACAAATTGCTGAAAGGCTAAAAGGATTGCGTGATGCTTTGGATATCAGCACCGAAGATATTGCTAAAGTATGTGAGATTACAAATGATGAATATATAGATGCAGAATCAGGCGAAAAAGATATTCCGGTGAGTCTGCTTCAGAAAATCAGTCAATACTATAATGTAGAGTTGTCGACATTAATGTTCGGCAATGAAGCATATATGAGCAGTTACTATCTGACGCGTGCGGGCAGCGGTCCGGCGGTTGAGCGTCGTAAAGCATACAAATACCAGTCGCTTGCCGCGGGTTTCAAAAATCGTGAATTTACACCGTTCAAAGTTACAGTTTCGTATGATGCTGAAAAACTGATAACTCTGAACAGTCATAACGGACAGGAATTTAATTATATACTTGAAGGAAAACTTCTTCTGAATCTTAACGGAAAGGAAATAATCCTGCATCCCGGAGATTCTATTTATTTTGATTCCAACATTCCTCACGGAATGAAGGCTCTGGACGGAGAAAATGTAAAGTTCCTTGCAATAATAATCTAAGTACAAATCCCTGTCAAACATAAATTAATAATGTTAGAAAAATATTTAAAACAAACCTCATTTTCTTCTTATGAGGATTTTATGAATAATTTCAAGGTAGAGGTGCCTGAAGATTTCAATTTCGGTTATGACATAGTCGATGAGTGGGCTGAAAAAGATCCTGATAAAAAGGCTCTTTGCTGGACTAATGATAAAGGAGAATTCAAACAGTTTACTTTCGGGGAGCTTAAAGATGCCAGCGATCGTACGGCGTCTTATTTTCAGTCGCTGGGCATAGGACGCGGTGATATGGTAATGCTTATCCTTAAACGCCGGTATGAGTTCTGGTTTTCGATAATTGCGCTTCATAAACTGGGAGCAACCGTTATTCCGGCAACTCACCTGCTGACAGATAAGGATATAGTATATCGCTGTAATGCCGCTGATATAAAAGCTATTGTTGCTGTAGGAGAGGAAATAATAATTGAGCATATAGAAAAGGCACTCCCTAAATCACCGAGTCTGAAGACTCTTATATCGGTAGGGCCCATTGTTCCGGAAGGCTGGGGTGATTTTCATAAGGGGATAGAAAATGCAGCACCTTTTGTCAGACCTGAACAAGCAAATGTAAATGACGATATTTCTATACTCTACTTTACTTCAGGTACGACAGGAGAACCCAAAATGGTAGTTCATGATTTTACATATCCTCTTGCTCATATAATAACGGCGTCATACTGGCATAATCTTCATGAAGACTCTCTTCATCTTACTCTTGCCGATACAGGCTGGGGAAAAGCAGTCTGGGGAAAACTTTACGGACAGTGGATTGCCGGAGCTAATGTTTTTGTTTATGATTTTGATAAATTCACTCCCCGTGACGTGCTTCATATGATTGAGGATTATCATATAACATCATTATGTGCACCACCTACAATATTCAGATTTCTTATTAAAGAAGATCTTTCCAAATATGATCTTAACACACTTAAGTATTGTACCATCGCAGGAGAGGCTCTTAATCCAACAGTTTATGAGGAGTGGCTTTCACTTACCGGAATTAAGCTGATGGAAGGTTTCGGACAGACCGAAACTACTCTGACTATAGCAACTTATCCATGGGTAGAACCTAAACCGGGTTCTATGGGTGTGAAAAATCCGCAATATGATGTAGATTTGCTGACAAATGACGGACGTTGGGCTGAAGATGGTGAGCAGGGACAAATTGTGATCAGGTTGAATGGTGATAAAGTTCTTGGTTTGTTTAAGGAGTATTACCGTGATCCGGAAATGACGGCTGAAGTTATGAACAACGGTCTTTATCATACAGGAGATGTCGCATGGAGAGATGAGGATGGCTATTTCTGGTTTGTCGGAAGAGCCGATGATGTGATTAAAAGCTCCGGTTACAGGATTGGGCCTTTCGAAGTGGAAAGTGCGCTTATGACGCATCCTGCCGTTGTGGAATGTGCTATCACCGGAGTTCCCGATGAAGTGCGCGGTCAGATAGTCAAAGCGACAGTTGTTCTGAGTGCGCCATATAAAGATAAAGGAGATGAACATCTGATACATGAATTACAGAATCATGTAAAGAATGTAACTGCGCCATATAAGTATCCGCGAGTGATAGAATTTGTAGATGAACTGCCTAAAACGATAAGCGGAAAAATCAGAAGGGTGGAAATACGAAACAAAAATTAATCGCGAACTTATGTAAACCATCGTTGTTGTTTATTTATTACTAAAATAAGAAACGTAAATATGACTGAATCAAAAGAATGGTTTGTGACATCGTCAGAAACCGACGGAAAAGAGATAATAACCAGAGGAAGACGCTTTATGAGAGAAGTGAAGGCCTCAGGTAAATATCCTGATATGATAGAAATTGTCTGGCCCTATAAAGGTGATGATAAGGGTATGCCGTCGGCTGATGATGATAAGTTTATGAATGATGTGGCGTTTAAACTTGCGGAGGCGGAAGAAGCCGATAAGACTGCTTATATGGTTGCCCTGTATACAGGGAACAATATATTTACAATGACATTCTATACCTCCGATATAGAAAGATTTGCCGCTGTTCTTAACGAAACATTAAGTTGTTATGAACAGCTTCCTATTGATATTGGTACTCTTGAGGACCCTGCGTGGGAAGAATATTCATATATGCTTGAAATGAGCGGAATGACTGAATAAAAACATTTGTCTATGTCTTATAGATTCAAAAGAATAGCCGTTAAAATCGGCAGTAATGTATTGACCAGAAAAGACGGAACGCTTGATATAACAAGAATGTCGGCGCTTACCGATCAGATTGCAGAGCTTCATAAGGCGAAGGTTCAGGTGATTCTTATTTCGTCGGGTGCTGTTGCATCCGGAAGGAGTGAGATCAAAGTGGGCCGTAAGCTTGATCAGGTGTCATCAAGGCAGCTTTTTTCTGCTGTAGGTCAGGCAAAACTCATAAACAGATATTATGAACTGTTTCGTGACCACGGCATCGCATGCGGTCAGGTTCTGACTATGAAAGAAAACTTCGGGACAAGGCGCCATTATCTGAATCAGAAAAACTGTATGGAGGTGATGCTTGAAGAGGATGTAATTCCTATAGTTAATGAAAATGATACTATCTCAGTGACAGAGTTGATGTTTACCGATAATGATGAATTATCCGGACTTATAGCAACCATGCTTGGAGCTGAGGCTCTTATCATATTAAGTAATATAGACGGAATATATAACGGTAATCCTTCAGACCCGGATTCAACGCTTATTGATACAATAGAAAGTGGAAGAAAAGACATATCGTCATATATTCAGACATCTAAATCTTCTTTCGGGCGCGGTGGTATGATTACAAAGTACAACATTGCCAGAAAAGTGGCAGATGAAGGAATCGAAGTTATTATAGCAAACGGAAAAAGAGATGATATTCTGCCGCATTTGCTTAATAAGAATATTCTTGCTCCGTGTACACGTTTTCTACCGGGTGAGAAAAAAGTTTCAGGAGTAAAGAAATGGATAGCTCATTCGGAGGGATTTGCCAAAGGAGAGATTTTCCTTAATAAGTGTGCAACAGAAGTAATGAAAAGCGATGCTGCTGTCAGTATTCTGCCTATAGGTGTCGAAAAGATAAAAGGCGATTTTGAAGCTGATGATATAGTGAGGATAATAGGTCATGACGGCGAATATCTGGGAGTGGGTAAGATTTCTGTTTCTTCAGAAGAAGCTGAATCTCTGAAAGGAGTGAAGGGTGCAAAGCCCATGGTTCACTATGATTATCTCTATCTTGAATAAACCGAAAAACCAATATCATAATATGGAGAATATATTATCACAATTCCGGGATGCAAAAGCAGCATCCCGTGTTTTATTAAATGTAGATACGGATACGATTAATAAGGTGTTGCTTGCTGTTGCTGATGCTGCCGAGGCAAACGCTTTAAAAATAATAGATGCCAATGCAAGAGATCTTGCAAAAATGGATCCGGAAGATACGAAATATGACAGACTCCTGCTTAATGAACAGCGTATCTCGGATATAGCTGCCGATATGCGTAATGTGGCATCTCTGAAATCTCCTTTAGGAAATACCCTTGAAAAGATTGAGCGACCAAATGGAATGGTAATAACAAAAGTAGTCGTTCCCTTCGGTGTTATAGGTGTTATTTATGAAGCACGGCCAAATGTAAGTTTCGATGTCTTTTCTCTATGCTTTAAAACCGGTAACGTGGCTGTACTAAAAGGCGGTTCTGATGCTGAAGAGTCAAACAAAGCTATTGTTTCTATTATTCATGAAGTGCTGGAATCGTTCGGACTTGATAAAAATATTTGTACATTGCTGCCTGCAACAAGAGAAGCAACGACTATGCTTCTTAATGCAGTAGGACATGTTGATCTTCTTATACCGCGCGGAAGTTCCAATCTTATTAACTTTGTAAGAGATAATGCACGGATTCCTGTTATAGAAACGGGAGCCGGCGTATGTCATGCTTATTTTGATAAAAGCGGAGATGTTGCAAAAGGAGCATCCATAATAAATAATGCCAAAACAAGACGTGTAAGTGTATGCAATTCCCTTGACTGCCTTATAATACATAAAGACAGACTGTCGGATTTGCCGGATCTTGTAAAGAAAATGAGTAAAAGCAATGTAATAATATATGCTGATACCAGATCTTATGAATTACTGAAAGGTAATTATCCTGATAATCTGCTTACAAAGGCTGACGGAGAGAGTTTCGGGACTGAATTCATGGATTATAAGATGTCGGTATATACTGCAGACTCGATAGAAAATGCAATAGAACATATATATAAATATTCTTCCAGGCATAGTGAAGCCATAATTACTGAAGATGAAGAAGCGAAGAATATGTTTGAACGGCTTGTTGATGCTGCGTGTGTTTACTGGAATGTTTCTACTGCATTTACTGATGGCGCACAGTTCGGATTTGGTGCCGAAATAGGAATAAGCACACAGAAGCTCCATGCCCGCGGGCCTATGGCTCTTAAAGAAATCACTTCATATAAGTATATTATAGAAGGTGACGGTCAGATAAGAAATTCGTGATTTAAAATATAAATTGTAAATATTAATATTAGAAATTCATTATATATGAGATATTTCACAAGTGTAAAAGATATAGGTAACCTTAATGATGCTTTAAAGGAGGCACTTGAGGTTAAAGCGAACAAATTTGCATATCAGGATCTGGGAAAAAACAGAACTCTGCTGATGATTTTTTTTAATTCCAGTCTTCGTACAAGATTAAGTACGCAGAAAGCAGCTATGAACCTTGGCATGAATGTTATGGTCCTGGATGTTAATCAGGGAGCCTGGAAGCTTGAAACTGAAAGAGGTGTTATAATGGACGGAGATAAGCCGGAACATCTTCTTGAGGCAATACCTGTTATGGGCTGTTACTGCGATGTTATCGGAGTAAGGGCTTTTGCAACATTTGAAAATAAAGAAGATGATTATAGTGAAAAAATAATCAATCAGTTTATTAAATATTCCGGAAGACCTGTTTTCAGTATGGAAGCAGCAACAGGACATCCTCTGCAGGCTTTCGCCGATATGATAACAATAGAGGAGAATAAGAAAAAGCCGCGTCCTAAAGTTGTTCTTACATGGGCTCCGCATCCGAGAGCGCTACCTCAGGCAGTACCTAATTCATTTGCTCAGTGGGCTGTTGCTGCAGGCTATGAAGTCGTGATTACCCATCCTGAAGGATATGAATTGTCTAAGGAGTTTACAGAAGGAGCCACAATAGAATATGATCAGAATAAAGCATTTGAAGGAGCAGACTTTATCTATGCTAAAAACTGGGCTGCATATGAAGACCCTAATTATGGAAAAATACTTTCGGCAGACAGAAGCTGGACTGTAAATGAAGAAAAAATGGGTCTTACCGCTAATGCATATTTTATGCATTGTCTGCCTGTAAGAAGAAATATGATTGTAACCGATGAGGTTATAGAATCAGAGAAATCACTCGTTATTGAAGAAGCCGCTAACAGAGAAATATCGGCCGAAACAGTTCTTAAGAGGATTCTTGAAAATCTATAGACTTATTTATGGATATATCTTTTGTAAAGCCCCCTTTTCCAAAACCGGAAAAGGGGGCTTTACTGTTTTTGGAAAATATAATTTCATTGTTGTTTAGAACAAATCCTTTTTCAGAAAAATCGGATAATTGCCTTTTTTCTATTATGTACAGAGGCATTATCTCCGTTTTTTATATATGAATGAAATAAATAAAGTGCTGATTTTCATTGATTGAACTGGTTTTTATGCCATGAAAACAAAATAATGTATATATTTGTAAATAACACAAAATAAAATTGAATATTTAGGAATAGTTATAAATAATTGTTGTGCTTGTTTTGTTTATTATTAAATATAGTGTCCTTTGCGGTTAAAATTAGATTAAATAAATATACAGAAATGAAAATAAAGAGCTTGTTAAAAAGAACTCTGTTGTTTACTTTAGGTTTGGCGTCTGTTACTTCTTGTATAAACAATGATTATGATCTGAGCAAAGATATTAATCTTGAAATTACTATAGGTGGTGAACTGCTGGCTTTTCCTCTCGGAAGTATGGATACTGTCTTTATGACTGATCTTATAGATACGACAGAAAACATAAAAATAGAGAACGGCCATTTCGTTCTTGTAAATTCTGAAGTCATGTCACCGAGTTCAGTTTCAGTGAGTGATATAACACTGACACCGGATAAGACGGTAATACCGGAAATCTATCTTGAATTTTTCGATATTATGCCAATGATGAATATTGAAGAAAGATCAACGACGGAACTTCCGGGTAAATATTTAAAATCGGAAGTGATAAGTGAGGGTAATATCTTTAAATTCGACAATGAAGTTCCGGATGAACTGGTAAAGCTTAAGAAGGTGTATTTTGAAGAGGGCGAAGAGCCGGAATGTATAATTAATATAAAACTTAAACTGAATTCGACAGTTGGCCTTGACGGAGTAGTTTTAAAGGATCTGCAATGTCATTTGCCTGATTTCTTCGAGTTTACTTCAATGGATGAGGGAGTGACGGTTGTAGGTGACGGTATTGTCTCTATTAATGAAGTTGTAGATCCGTCTGATCCTGCCTTGCGTAAAACACTTAAGATTAAGAGTGTTGATTTTACAAAATCAGGAGCATCCGGTCTTGATGCAATATATGAAGACGGAGTGAAAAGACTGAAAGAAGAAGTCGGAATAAATATATATGGAGATGTTATCCTTAAAGTTTCAATGGTGGAACCATTAAGCATGAGTTATGTTTATGAAGGTTCTCTTGAAGCTGAAATGGAAATAGAAGAAATGAATCTTTCTCAGATAAACGGGATTTTTATTCCGGATATGGATGTTGTAAATGAATCGATAAAGATTGAACTCGGAGAGGACTGTGATTTTCTTAAGAAGGATGCGGTGTTGAATTTTACCAATCCTCAGATTTATATCACTTTTGAAAATAATGTCGGTATACCTGCCGTTGCGGAAATGAAAATATGGGGAGAGGATGAGAACGGCATGATGATAAATGGTTCGGAAATTACAATCAGCGATATCCATATTGATGCGGCAGATGTATGCGGAATTGAAAAGACAACTAAATGGATGATTTCAAAAAATTCAAAGGCAAAGGAAGGATATAATCACAAGCAGGTAGAGGATTTGCCGGCATTATGGAATGTCATACCTGACAGAATAAGGTTTACAATGTTTCCTGTTGCTGAGGGAGATGATCATTATATAGATCTTAATAAGCCGATGAGCTTCAGCGGGAATTATGATCTTAAGGCTCCTCTTGAATTTGACAATCTTAATCTTACATATACCGAAACTATTGACGGACTTTTGTCGGATCTTAAAGATATATCAGGATTGCAGGAAAGTTATACGATTCATCTTGTCGGAAATGTAGAAAATGCATTAGAGATGAATATGAATATAAAAGCGATCCCGTATGACAAGGATGGAAATGAAATACCTTCATCACTTGTTTCTGCAACGGTGGAAAATGAAATTATAGCAGGTGGCGGTGCTGATGCGGCTGTTGTTTCACCTTTTAAAGTGATTCTTTTAACGAATGATAAAGGTCTGAGTCTTCTAGAAAGAATTGACCTTAAGATAACTGCTGTGTCGGATGATAATTATGACTCTGTTTTGATCACAGAAAGTCAATATCTTATAATGAAAGATATGAAACTTCGTATTATCGGCGGCATCACGATTGATGCCAATTGATAGGAAAAGTGTCTTTAAAATCTATTTATTAAAAGAAATCATAACAAATGGGACTAAATAAAAAACTGAGACCGGCGGTCTTCTTTATGTTTTGCGGATTGGCTGCGTCCGGGACGGCACAGACTCTTAATACCGCATATTTCACTGATACGTACGATCATCGTCATATAATGAATCCTGCATTTATGCCTGAAAGAGGTATTATCGACATTCCTGCATTAAGTAATATGAATGTAGGTCTGAACGGAAATGTAGGACTTAATAATTTTCTTTATAAGTTTGATGATCCTACAGGTAAATACAGCCTTACGACTTTTCTTCACAGAACTGTAGACGGAACAAAGTTTATAAACGACTTGCCTGATAATATTAAGACAAATGTAAAGGTCGATATGCCTATATTGGGTTTCGGTTTTTATAAATGGGGCGGTTATAACACTTTCGGTATCGGCCTTCATGCAAATGCAGGAATGAAAACCAATAAGGCTCTTTTTGATTTTCTGAAGAACGGTCAGACGTATGATGCAGTATCGAGATATGACATGAGCAATACAAGGGTTGATGTCCTTTCATATATGGATATATCTTTCGGTCATTCACGTCAGATTAATGATAAACTTACGTTAGGAGGTAAATTCAAGATACTCCTGGGTCTGGGAATGCAGAAAATCCATTATGATAATCTTGTCGTAGAAGCATCGGAAGACCAATGGGTTGTTGATGCAGATGGTGAAAGTGTCACTGCTGTCAAAGGGCTTGATCCGAATTCAGGAGTCGGAAGTGATCTTGAATTCGGGGATTTTGAAGTTAATTCGCCGGGAATCGGAGGTCTGGGTGCCGGAATTGACCTGGGGGCAAGTTACAGGCTGATGGATAATCTCACATTGTCGGCTTCCCTGCTGAATCTTGGTTGGATAAGATGGAATAATGCTCTTATAGGTGAAGCTTATAATGAACCTTACATTTTTGAAGGATTTCAGAATATGGGAAGTGATAATGATATAGAGGACCAGCTGGAAAGCCTGGGAGATGATATGGAAGCATTGTTCAGGTTTAAAAATGCCGGAAACAGAAATAGGCTTACTATGCTTTCCCCGACATTAAATGTGGGAGCTGAATATGAACTGCCTGCCTACAGAGAACTTTCATTCGGATTGCTTTCCTCCACAACGTTCCGTTCCGAATATACTTATACGGAATTAAGGGGTGTTGTGGCGATATCGCCTTTGTCATGGTTTGATGCGGCTGTAAGTGGTGCTCTAACAAATTATGGTGCCAGCTGGGGGATGCTGCTGAATTTCCATGCAAGAGCCGTCAATTTCTTTGTCGCAAGTGATTTTATTCCCGGTGAGGTCACGCCTCAATATGTTCCGGTTAATAAATTCAATATGAATTTCAATTTCGGACTTTCTTTTGCGTTCGGAAATAAAAAATAAACATGAATTAAAAGCGGAGAGCCGAAAAAAGACGGTTCTCCGCTTTTTTTTCGTATAAAAAAATAAGTATAAGGGCATTAATCGTGTTAATTTAGATGATGCAGATTAAAAAACTATGGAAAAAACACATTTTACAAATGATATCGGAAAAAGCAAATATGTTTTAGAAACGTCTGATTAGAGAATAAATATTAAATGGATAAGTTATAGGTTAATAATTGATAATTAGGATTGTGGATAATAAATAATAAAACAGAAACGAAATATTAAATAATAGATAAAATAATAGAATAAGTCTTCAAGTTAATATAGGTGAAACTTGTTGATTTCTACGTTGTTATGATAAATAATGAGTAATTTTGCATTGTCAAAATAAAAAATCACTACAAGAAGAACAATTAACTCTGATAAAGTAGTCGAAAAACGCAAAATATTTGTATTTCATTTGGTTATAAGCGCAAAAGCTTGTATATTTGCGGAGATTTTGCGTTGTAGTATAGCAATGTAGGCGTAAATCGTTGATTTATAGCTTATGTAGACTATTATGACTGCGAAGTAAACAGAGAATAATAATTTAATTTTAAAGACAAAAAGTTCTAAAAATGCCTACAATTCAGCAATTAGTAAGAAATGGAAGGGTTGTTTTGGAAGATAAGAGTAAGTCGCCAGCACTTAACTCATGTCCACAGAGACGTGGTGTGTGTGTACGTGTTTACACAACAACTCCAAAGAAACCTAACTCAGCGATGCGTAAAGTTGCCCGTGTGCGTTTGACAAACGGAAAAGAGGTGAACTCTTATATTCCGGGAGAAGGCCACAACCTACAGGAGCACTCAATCGTATTAGTTCGCGGTGGTCGTGTTAAAGACCTTCCGGGTGTTCGTTATCACATCGTTCGTGGTACATTGGATACAGCAGGGGTAAATGGCCGTACACAGCGTCGTTCTAAATACGGAGCTAAGAGACCTAAACCAGGACAGGCACCAGCTGCAGCAGCAAAAGGTAAAAAGAAGTAATTAATACTTCGAAACCAACACAACAAAGAGATAATTAAAATTAGTTTAAGTAAAAGCTAGTTTGAGTTTGTTGGGTAGGCTTATAGGTTGAGTAAATGGATACAGCGGTATCTGTTGAAGACGATTTAAAGCAACCAAAAACAAGAACATAATTTTGCAAAAAAAATGAGAAAAGCAAAACCAAAGAAACGGGTTATCCTTCCGGATCCCGTATTCAGCGATGTGAAAGTAACTAAGTTTGTTAACCATCTTATGTATGATGGAAAGAAAAACATTGCTTTCGACATTTTCTACAATGCGCTTGAAATAGTAAAAACAAAGCTTTCTAACGAAGAGCGTTCTGCTCTTGAGATCTGGAAAAAAGCTTTAGATAATATTACTCCTCAGGTAGAAGTTAAGTCACGCCGTGTAGGTGGGGCAACTTTCCAAGTTCCAACAGAGATCCGTCCGGATCGTAAGGAGTCAATATGTATGAAGAATCTAATCATCTATTCTCGCAAACGTGGCGGTAAAACAATGGCTGACAAATTAGCAGCTGAGATTGTTGACGCATTCAATGAGCAGGGTGGTGCATACAAACGTAAAGAAGATATGCATAAGATGGCAGAAGCTAACCGTGCATTTGCTCACTTTAGATTCTAATAATATTTCCAATATATTCGTTCAAATTCAATTTAAAATAAGATGGCTAAAGACGATATGCTAAAATATACCAGAAACATTGGTATCATGGCACACATCGATGCGGGGAAGACTACAACATCTGAACGTATTCTTTTCTATACCGGTCTAACTCATAAGATTGGTGAAGTGCATGAAGGTGCAGCTACAATGGACTGGATGGAGCAGGAGCAGGAGCGTGGTATTACAATTACTTCGGCTGCTACGACTACTCAGTGGAAATACAAAGGTGAAACTTATAAAATCAACCTAATTGACACTCCGGGACACGTTGACTTTACAGTTGAGGTAGAACGTTCTCTACGTGTATTGGATGGAGCAGTTGCAACATTCTGTGCAGTAGGTGGTGTTGAGCCGCAGTCAGAGACTGTATGGCGTCAGGCTGACAAATATAACGTACCTCGTATCGGGTATGTAAACAAAATGGACCGTTCCGGTGCTAACTTCCTTGAAGTTTGCCGTCAGATGAAAGATATTCTTGGAGCTAATGCTTGTCCTATTCAGATGCCTATCGGTGCTGAAGAAACTTTCAAAGGGGTAATCGACCTTATCACAATGAAAGCTATCCTTTGGCATGACGAAACAATGGGTGCTGAGTACAGCGTGGAAGAAATTCCTGCTAACCTATTGGATGAAGCAAACGAGCTAAGAGATAATATGCTTGAAAAAATCGCTGAGGTTGATGATGTATTGATGGAAAAATATTTCGACGATCCTTCAACAATCACAGTAGAAGAAATCTACAATGCGGTAAGAGTTGCAACACTTCAGATGCATATCTTCCCAATGCTTTGCGGATCTTCTTTCAAGAATAAAGGTGTTCAGACACTTCTTGATGCAGTAGCATTGTTCCTTCCTGCTCCAATCGATACTCCAGCGGTAATCGGTCATGATCCGGAAAATAAGGAAAAAGAAATTGTTCGTCATCCTAAATCAGATGAACCTATGTCAGCTCTTGCGTTTAAAATCGCAACAGACCCTTATGTAGGCCGTCTATGTTTCTTCCGTGTATATTCTGGTGAGATACCTGCAGGTTCTTATGTATTGAATACACGTTCAGGTAAAAAAGAGCGTATCTCTCGTCTTTTCCAAATGCACTCAAATAAACAGAATCCGAAAGAATTTATCGGATGTGGTGATATCGGTGCTGGAGTAGGTTTCAAAGATATCCGTACTGGTGATACACTTTGTGCAGAAGATGCTCCGATTGTACTTGAAGCAATGGACTTCCCGGAACCGGTTATCGGTATCGCAATTGAGCCTAAAACTCAGAAAGATATGGATAAACTTGGTATCGGACTTGGAAAACTTGCTGAAGAAGATCCAACATTTACAGTTAAAACAAACGAAGATACAGGTCAGACAGTAATCTCTGGTATGGGTGAGCTTCACCTTGAGATCATCATCGATCGTCTACGTCGTGAGTTTAAAGTAGAATGTAACCAGGGTCGTCCACAGGTATCTTACAAAGAGGCAATCACTAAACCGGTTGAAATCCGTGAGGTTTACAAAAAACAGTCTGGTGGTCGTGGTAAATTTGCTGATATCATTGTAAGAGTTGAGCCTGCTGATGAAGGTGTTGAAGGACTACAGTTTGTTGATGAAGTAAAAGGTGGTAACGTTCCACGTGAATTCATCCCTTCGGTAGAAAAAGGATTCAGAAACGCTATGAAAAATGGTGTACTTGCAGGATATCCTCTTGACAGCTTGAAAGTAACGTTGATCGACGGATCTTTCCACCCGGTTGACTCTGATCAGCTATCATTCGAAATCTGTGCAAATATGGCGTTTAAGAAAGCGTCTGAGAAAGCAGGTCCTGCGCTTCGCGAGCCAATCTTCAAAGTAGAAGTTGTAACTCCTGAAGAATCAATGGGTGATGTAATCTCTGACCTTAACAAGCGTCGCGGACAGGTAGAAGGAATGGAAAACAGCCGTTCCGGAGCAAGAATTGTAAAAGCGAAAACTCCGCTTGCAGAAATGTTCGGATATGTAACATCTCTACGTACAATTACTTCTGGTCGTGCAACATCGACAATGACATTCTCTCACTATGCTGAAGTATCTAAACAGATTGCTAAATCAGTATTGGAAGAAGCTAAAGGTCGTACTGATCTTATCTAAAAAAGTATTATTAGTTTATTCAAACAAATATGAGCCAAAAAATCAGAATTAAATTAAAATCTTACGATCATAACTTGGTTGATAAATCTGCTGAGAAGATTGTTAAGACTGTGAAGGCTACAGGTGCAGTAGTAAGTGGTCCAATTCCACTTCCTACTCACAAAAGAATCTTCACTGTGAACCGCTCAACTTTCGTAAACAAAAAGTCTCGTGAGCAGTTTGAACTATGTTCATTCAAAAGATTGATCGACATCTACAGTTCTACATCTAAAACTGTAGACGCTCTAATGAAATTGGAGTTACCAAGTGGTGTTGAAGTAGAAATTAAAGTGTGATTTTAAAAATTAAAAAGAAATGCCAGGATTATTAGGAAAAAAAATCGGAATGACATCCGTTTTCAGTGCCGATGGTAAAAATTGTCCATGCACTGTTATCGAAGTAGGTCCTTGTGTAGTTACTCAGATCAAAACTATCGAAAAAGATGGTTATGAAGCAGTTCAGGTAGGTTTCCAGGATAAAAAAGAGAAACATACAACAAAACCTGAAATGGGTCATTTCGCGAAAGCGGGAGTAGCACCAAAGAGACACTTGGCCGAGTTCAAGTATGATGAAACTTACAAGTTAGGAGATGTTCTTACAGTAGAAATGTTTGAAGGAGCAGAATTCGTTGACGTAGTAGGTACTTCTAAAGGTAAAGGTTTCCAGGGTGTTGTAAAACGCCACGGATTTGGTGGTGTTGGTCAGGCAACTCATGGTCAGCATAACCGTCTTCGCGCTCCGGGTTCAGTAGGTGCATGTTCTTATCCAGCACGTGTATTCAAAGGGACTCGTATGGCAGGTCAGATGGGTAACGCACAAGTTACTGTACAGAACTTGCAGATTTTAAAAGTTATTCCTGAGCACAACCTATTGTTGATCAAAGGTTCAGTGCCTGGATGTAAAGGTTCAATCGTAACAATCAATAAATAATGGAACTGAGCGTATATAACATAAAAGGTGAAGATACCGGAAGAAAGATTACTTTGAACGATTCTGTATTCGGAGTTGAACCAAACACTCACGCCATCTATTTGGATGTTAAGCAGTATTTGGCAAACCTTCGTCAGGGAACTCACAAGTCAAAAGAAAGAAGTGAAATCTCCGGCTCTACAAGAAAATTGAAACGTCAGAAAGGTACCGGAGGTGCTCGTTCTGGTGATATCAACTCTCCAGTAATGGTAGGTGGAGGACGCGTTTTCGGTCCTCGTCCAAGAAACTATGGTTTCAAACTAAATAAAAAAGTTAAGAATCTAGCTCGTAAATCAGCATTGTCACTTAAGGCTCAAGAAAATGCTATTATCGTTGTTGAAGATTTGAATTTTGCAGCACCAAAAACTTCAGAGTTCGTAAAAATGACTAAAAGCCTGCAACTGACTGATAAGAAGTTAGTTTTGGTTTTGTCAGAAGCAAATAAAAACGTATATTTGTCGGCTCGAAATCTTGAAAAAGCAAGTGTTGTAACAGTTTCAGAACTAAACACTTATCGAGTGATGAATACAGTATCATTGGTACTAACCGAAGGTTCTGTTGCAGCAATCAATAACATTTAATGTAAGGAGGCTATAAATAATGAAAGTTATTATCAAACCAATCGTTACTGAAAAGATGACTCAGCTAACTGAAAAGCTTAACCGCTACGGTTTCAGAGTTAATCCGGATGCTAACAAACTACAGATCAAGCAGGCAGTAGAAGAGATGTACAACGTAACAGTTACAGATGTGAATACTGCTAACTACGATGGAAAGAAGAAAAGCCGTTACACTAAATCAGGATTGTTAACAGGAAAAACTTCTGCTTTCAAGAAAGCTATCGTAACATTGAAAGAGGGAGATACAATAGATTTTTACAGCAATATCTAAATAAGAAATGGCAGTACGTAAATTTAAGCCCACTACACCGGGGCAGAGACACAAAGTTATTGGTGCATTCACTGAAATAACTGCTAGCGCACCAGAAAAGTCTCTTGTAACAGGTAAAGGAAAATCAGGTGGTCGTAACAATACCGGTAAAATGACAATGCGTTATATCGGGGGCGGTCACAAACGTAAATTTCGTTTTATCGATTTCAAGAGAAATAAAGACGGTGTACCAGCAACAGTAAAAACAATCGAATACGATCCGAATCGTTCAGCTCGTATCGCTTTGCTTTTCTATGCTGATGGAGAAAAACGTTACATCATCGCACCAAACGGCTTAGAGGTTGGTACAGTATTGATGTCAGGTGAAAACGCAGCACCGGAAGTAGGAAATGCATTGCCTTTGTCAAGCATTCCTGTAGGTACAGTTGTTCACAACATCGAGTTGAATCCGGGACAAGGCGCTGCTTTGGTTCGTTCAGCAGGTACTTTCGCTCAGCTTACTTCAAAAGAAGGTAAATATGCAA
>CAMTON010000024.1 GCA_947074105.1 uncultured Bacteroidales bacterium | reverse complement strand
GAAAGAAAAATTATTCAAGATCTACTGTCTGAGATACTACTCTCCAGCTTAATACTTCGATCTTAGCAGCTATATAAGTTTCTTCATCAGTTGGTTTTGTAGGAACGATTACTACATTCTCATCAGGAACCGGAGTACCAAGACCTTTTACAGAGTTGATAGTTAAATCATAAGAATGGTTACGGATAACTCCGTAAGTTCCCATTATATCAGCTCCCTCACTATCTTTTCCTCTGTGCTGGATATCAACATAATAATATGTCGCACCATTGTTCCAGTGTTTGATTTCTCCTAATGAAGAAAGAGCATCATTCGCATCTTTTATAGTTACAGTAGTTGCCACATCTCCATAAAACGTATAAAGCTGAGGTGTATTCTCTGTAAGAGCTGCCTCTACCTTATAGCTTGTTTCTGCAGTGTTTTCTGAAGCAGAAATTGTAAATGTGATATAGTTTGAAGAAAGAGATACATACTTATATTCTCCTTCTACTTCTGTGTTTGTTCTTGTATAATAATTCTTCATAAATCCGGCAAGGCGAGTCTTCATATCGTCAGAAGTATATTTTTCACCTCTCCACTCCATTAAGTCAACAGGATTACCAGCCTGATCTGTTACCTGAGCAGCAACAATAAGCTTTGTAGGCTGTGAAGTCGTATTTTCAAGACAATACTGAGGTGCTTTATTTCCGGCAATTTCGCTGTATGTAAAAGTTTTATAAGAATCTGTTGCGCTTGAATTAGCCCAGTAAGAACGAAGATTAGTAACATCATTCCACCATGTTTCAACAGAAATGCCTTCTACATTTTTAATAAGATATGATTTCGGATTTAAGTTTGTTGCTTTCCAACCTATAAGATTAATTGATAATATAGTTTCTTCTCCGTTTACCATATAAGTTTCTTTACCTGACACAGAACCAAGATTCGCATTTACCTTAGCAACAAGACGCTCTACAGGTATGGTTACAGCGCTGTTTTTTGCTTCATCTTTTGTTGAACAGATCTGTGAAGGTGAAATAGCTGTAGAACTAACAGTTGTATTATTTGCTCCTACATATACAGAGTTAGACATCAGGAAATTTGTTGTTCCAGTTGTATAATATGCATCAACCTGATTTTTCAATGCTGAAAGAGAAACTGAAGCAGTAAGCCCGATTATCTTTTCTGTAGGGTTCATAATCGCAACCATTGAGGAAGGTACTGCTGAAGGATTTTCAAGAACAAGGACAGCCTCTGATAGAGATCCTTCTTCATTTCCGGTCATTGTAAAAGTTGGAATATAATTAGGATTTGCACATCCATTACCGTTACTGTCGAAGAAAAAGAAAATAGCTGAATTCACTGCACTTTCCGCAGCTGTTCCCTGGTCAACACCACCAAGAGCTCTTGTTCCTCCCGCAGGAGCAACGATATTAACAGCTACATAATTGTCTCCCGACAACACTTCCTGAATGCTTGAATCATCATCTTTAGAACAAGCAAGCAATGACGCACACGCAAGTGTACTTAGAAATAAATTTCTTGTTTTCATAAAAATTAAAATTGTATTTGTAATCTGAATTATCTTATACTGTTTGTTAATTATTGCGGCAATTTCCATTTCGGCACCTGCCTTTTAAGCATAAATATGTGATACGGCTATCCTTTATTCATCACTGAATTTCAGATTGTCGGTTCTTTTCTTTTCCAGTTCTATAAGATTGGCCGCAGCTTCCTGCGATCCCATATCACGGGCTTTTTCAAGATATAATTTAGCCTCATCAAGATTTCCCTGCATAAGCTTAAGAAGTCCCATATTATTAATCACGATATGATTATTAAGTCCCAGTTTGGCAAGATACTTCTCGGCCTGTTTCAGGTTTCCGCGTTGAAGCTCCATAGATGATGCATTGATATTTGCTGTTTCATCTTCAGGAAACATTCTTACCGCGATATCGAAGACATCGTTGAAATCATCACTACCCTTCTCATAGGTCTGTGCAAGACGATACATCTCTTCTAGGCTCAACAGCTGCGGACGTCGTTTTATTATTTCCCTTACCTCTTCCACCGAGAAATCGCGCACCACATAGGTTACTACATAATCTGAACGGCGAAGAGCAGGATAAATCTTTCTGAAAAGCAATTCATACGGTTTACCTTCATCAATCATTCTGATACACATCTCCTTATTATCATAATTACGGTCATCCGAATCAATAATCTTAAGGATATCGTTACGAAAGGCCATATCGCTTGATTTTACATAATCGCGAAGCCCTGCCCAATCCTCTGCAACAGAACTAACCTTTATCAGACGGCTTTCAATATCATAATAACCAAGGATATATTTCTTCATCGCTTCCGCTCTGCCCTGTGCCAGATAGGCATTTCTGCTATATTCACCCTCGGGCGAAGCATGACCGATAATCGTTATACCCGTTATAGTTGAATTCTTATCATTTCTTACCAGATCCACCGTTGCTCTGATTTTAGCAAGCTCGTTACGGTTATTTCGGAACTCAGGCTCAATTATTATCTGATTTACAGGAAAATCAAGATAAGCCTTACCCTCTTCTGAACGATTTTTAACCGCCTCAGCTTGTGGAGTAACATATGCCAGCGACGGACTCACTTTATATCGTTCGGTATGCAATGTCATCAGGTTCATATCATCCTGAGAAAGACGGCATTTTGCACAACCATGGACTTCTGTTGCCAGCGACAGATCAGCTCCGTGCATCCACTCTTCATAAGGTATACGCACAAGATATTCTATCGTCTGACGAGTCTTATTTTTTCTTCTTACTATCTTATGCGCATCTTTTGGCATCGAATTTGTCCGCCTTTGCGATATTTCACGGCGACGTCCGAAGAGATAGACAGAAGGAAAGGTCACACTATGCTTGTTATCAGCAGATTCCAGCACCGGAACGATTGTAAGATAGCGATCTGAGGAAAGCTTTACATCCTCTCCTACTACCACATCCATACCGATTACAAGAGTTCCGTCAGCATTCAGTGAAAAGGTTTTTTTCGCAATTTTAAAAAGATTCTGATCTGTATATTCTGCCCTGGCATCAACAGCCATAAGACAGAAACACAACGACATGACATATATAAGGTATTTCATCTCTTCTTTCTTTAAAACATATAAATTAGATTCAGTGCAGCTTTTGAAGGTCCCAAATAGTTCTTGTTCGATTTTTCTATCCTTTTGGGGCAGTCCTTACATTCATATTTCTTATAATTGACATAAGCATATCCAAACCCTAGGGTTGCTTCCGCACTCCAGTGGCGGCTTAATATATAATGATAACCATAAGAAAGTCCTGCACCATAGAAATCGCCTTTATAATGATGAGTCTTCATGTCACTCCAAAGCGGTACAAGAGGTTTTATACCCATAGTATTATAGACTCCTGCCATCAGATGAATACCGAAAAAATGTCCGTTAAACTTATCACAAAGCCAATATCTCAACTCAGGCTGAATCATCATAAGTTTATATTGCTTCATTTCCGAGTATTTCCACTGATTATAATAAAAAGGCACTTCAATTGTAGTCTTCTGACTCGTTCCGACTTCTACGGCCAGATTTGGAATCCTGAAAGCATCCATGAATATGTTAGTCTTCACTGCAATCTGTCCATACCCGTCCAACACAACAAAGAGGGTTAATAAAAGAACCAACCTAAATTTCAATCGTATCATTTACTAATATATTTTTCACAGTGTAAAAGTATAGGCTTTGATTTTAACACTTAGTCGGTGTTTTACTCATTCTTAAATGGTGTTTTAACCAAATTACAATCTTTATTTTCTTAATTAATTTAGATTCCGGCTATGTTTTTCGATTATTAAATTGATTAAAACACCCATCAAATCGTCAAATTAGCGGGCATTTCTTTCATTATCCTTTATAATATCTATAAAAATCATATTATTTAGCTTTAAATATAATTGTTGTAAATAATCGTCTAACGAAATATTTGAAACGTTTATTCATAGATATTATCTTAATTTTTTCATCCGGTTAATTTTATTTTTTCAGTTTTCTCATCAATAAAAAACTGCCCTGCAGAATATTTTCTACAGGGCAGAATAAAAAAGAGGTATCTCATTTCTTAATATGAAATACCCCGATTATTATAATGATATTTTTTTTAAAAACGGAAACGAAGACCTGCCATAGCAATACCTAACTGGCCGATTCCGACTTCGGCAAACCCAGCTACTTTACGTCCTATCTCAATGCCGAACGGAGAAAACTGCCATGCTATACGAGTGCTTTCATCTTTATCACCATCAATGTCATCGACTGTAAGGGTTGCCCCTATCGCAACTGACGAATACATAGTGACCACATCCGAATGAAACCATTCAGCTTTTACTCTTGGTAAAACAGTAAAATAATCCAGTTTTCTTTTTCCTGCCTCTTCATCACCTATGAAAAGATCCTTATTGTGGTTAGAATATGAAACAGCGGCACCGATACCGAAAATTCTGTTTATCCTGTAATTATACATAACACTTACAGCTCCTAACGATTTGTTGTTTTTAGTATTCATTCCGACAATAGAAGATATTCCGTCAGAAAAAAGATCGATCCAGTCAGAAGTAGGATGATAACCATAAACAAATGATAATTCATTTCTTTTGAATTCCTTTTGAGCAGTAATTACACCTGTTGATAATAATAAAAGAGATACTAATAATGTTTTTTTATTCATATTTGTCTATTTAAATAATATAATACAAATTTAACCAATAATAATCAAATAAAAAAATTCCGGAAAGCTTTGTCTCAACATTGCTTCCGGAATCTTTTCCTCAATACTTATTCAAAAATCAACTATTTATATATCTGTAATAGAAAAACTATTTATATTATTATATCATTTTATCTTAACGTAAAAACTACCCATTGCGGTGTAGCCTGAGAGGTATTATTTCCTCCCTGCTGGCCCTGGCCTCCTGAAGGAGGTGTACTTCCACCTGGTCTGCCACCCTGCATTCCGCCCGGTCCTCCCGACATACCGCCGGGACCTCCTGACATTCCGCCGGGACCGCCACCACCAGGTCCGCCGGCCGGACGATTTCCTCCATTTCCTCCGGAAGGTGGATTACCCATACCCTGAGATTTATCCGGACGATCACCGGAGATTGAAAATTCTGATACTATTCCAAGAGAAATATTTTTCTTCTTATTTACTTTTCCCAGATATGAATATGGTATTGCACAAGTGTAAACAAGCATATCGCCTACAGGCACAACAGACGCTACCGTATTGTTGAGGATAATCTCATCTTTATCTTTATAGAATGTCGCAGGTTCAAGCATCATCTTAAACAGCATCTCTTTTATATTAACTTCCGGTCCTCTTTCTCCGGGCTGCATATCCTCGCCTCCCTGTCGCTGCGGCATATCATCCTGACCGCCCTGAGGTCCTGCCCCGCCTTTCATCATTTCTTTACCGGCATTGGGAAATTTCACATATGCCTTTTTATTCTGTTTACCTTTAGTATCTATATATACTGTCAGACCCTGTATCAGATATTTCATCTGCTCATGTTTATCCTTAACGACAAAACGTATATAAAGCGAATTGTCGTCATGCAGCATTGTTATACTGTTGGTTGATTTCTCAATCGTGTGATAAGGAGCAAAGTCTTCCACTTTTATTTCCTTAGCAAATCCACTGCCGAATTCTGATTTCACTATCTTTTGCTGACAGAAAGCTGCAGAAGAAATAAGTAAAGCCAGAGAAAATGTCAATACTGTTTTTTTCATATAGATATTGTTTTTTGTTTGAACGGAATCACCATCATCTTTAATCCGTTATCAGTCAGTTAGTGAATGACTTCAATTCAAAATTATATATTAATAATACATTTTATTTATAGTATCGACACAGAGACCAAAACAATAGACAAATGCTACATTTTCATCGACATTCCAAAAAATCGGAGGATATCTTTTTCTGTCACCCGTACAGTTGCAATATTAACACTGTACGGTTGCAATATTGACAGTGCACGGTTGTCATATTGCAACTGTACGGTGACAGGAAAAGCAGAGATGAAAAAATAAAAAAACAAGATGTTATAAACAAAAAATAGCGGATCCGTACCCGAAGGTATGAATCCGCTATTAAAGTATATTACTGATAATCTTCTTTCCTGAGGGAAGAAAATGTTATAGTATTATTTCAAAAAAGATACTGCTTCTTTGATTCTTGCCATCGCTTCAACAAGATTTTCATCTGAAGTAGCGTAAGACAGACGAAGACACTCAGGAGCACCGAAAGCGTTTCCGCCTACTGTAGCTACAAGAGCTTTCTCAAGAAGGAACATAGCAAGATCGCTTGCGTCTTTGATCACCTTTCCTTCGAAAGATTTGCCAAGCAATTCGCTTACATCAGGGAAAAGATAGAATGCACCATCAGGAACATTCACTTTGAATCCCGGAATTTCTTTAGCAAGACCGATAACAAGATTACGACGGCGGTCGAATGCTTCGCGCATTTCTGCAACGCACTCCTGAGGACCGTTGTAAGCAGCTACAGCGGCTTTCTGTGCTATAGAACAAGCTCCTGAAGTATACTGTCCCTGAAGTTTGTTGCAGGCTTTAGCGATCCATAAAGGAGCAGCGATAAAGCCGATACGCCATCCTGTCATCGCGTAAGCTTTAGAAACACCGTTTACGATAACAACGCGCTCGCGTACATTCTCAAACTGAGCAATGCTTTCGTGTTTGCCTACATAGTTGATATGTTCGTAGATCTCATCAGAGATGATTGTGATTTTAGGATATTTAGCAAGAACGTCAGCAAGACCTTTAAGCTCTTCTTTTGAGTAAACGCTTCCTGTAGGATTTGAAGGAGTACAAAGAATGATAGCTTTTGTCTTATCTGTGATTGCTGCTTCAAGCTGAGCAGGAGTGATTTTGAAGTTCTGCTCAATGCCTGCGTTAATCAATACATTAGTTCCTTCGGCAAGTTTAACCATTTCCATATAGCTAACCCATGCCGGAGTAGGAATGATAACCTCATCGCCGGGACCCACAACACACAGAAGCGTGTTACATACCGACTGTTTAGCACCACCTGAAACAATGACCTGCTCAGGAGTGTAGTCAAGATCATTCTCTCTTTTTAGTTTATCGCTGATAGCTTTTCTAAGATCCATAAATCCCGGTACAGGAGAATAGAAAGAGAAATTATCATCGATAGCTTTTTTCCCTGCTTCCTTAATATGTTCGGGCGTGAAAAAATCAGGTTCCCCGACACTAAGATTGATTACATTAAACCCCTGAGCTTTCAGCTCCTGGCTTTTCTGTGACATTGCAAGAGTCTCTGATGGAGAAAGACTTGCCAAACGCGCTGATACGTGTTCCATTTTAAACTTTATTGATTATTTGAAAAAACGAGATTCTGTCGCAAAAAAACAAAAAAAATTACTCAATTACAATATAATTACAGCAATAGGGGTAATATTTATGAAAAGATGACAGCTTATTTTTCGTTTTAATATTAATTTGACAAAAATAAAGAGTTTGTTTTTTGTTCATCGTCAATTACTATTTCTTTAAATTTTCACATAACATTAACCTCGTTTAAATGTAATTATTTACGGATGTTTTATTTGTTTATATTTAGTCTAAAATAAGTTAATATATTGAAATTGAACGAACATTTTGAGCCCTTCATTTCATATTGAAATTATTCTCAATAAAATAAAAATTAAGATGTTACATAACACATAATTTATTTTTTGGAAAACTTTTGAATACTTAATTTTAGTTACATGCTTAATTATCAGTATTTTAATTTTTAAAAAGGAAAACTTATCAACAATTAGCTTTTTATATCTTATTTTTTTTGGTTTACACCACGGAATTGTCTAAACTTGTATTGTGAAAGAGTAAATGTAAAATCTTTCTTAAAATGAGTTAACTTTAATACAACCAAAACAGACACATCTAACTATCGTAAATAAACCAATCGTGGAAGATCTAAAATTCAATTATAACGAAGCATTTGATGAATCTCTTAAATATTTTGAAGGAGATGAGCTGGCGGCAAGAGTATGGGTAAACAAATATGCCCTTAAAGATTCATTCGGAAATATATTCGAAAATTCTCCTGCAATGATGCATAAAAGAATTGCATCCGAAATTGCAAGAATAGAACAGAAATATCCAAATCCGATTAGTTATGAAACTATTTATTCACTGATGGATCATTTCCGTTACATCGTGCCTCAGGGAGGACCGATGACAGGTATTGGCAATGATTATCAGGTTGCCTCACTTTCTAACTGCTTTGTTATCGGTCTTGAAGGTGATGCCGACTCATATGGAGGAATCATAAAAATAGACGAAGAACAGGTTCAGCTTATGAAACGCCGTGGCGGTGTTGGCCATGATCTTTCTCATATCCGCCCAAAAGGTTCTCCGGTAAAAAATTCCGCTCTTACTTCTACCGGACTTGTTCCGTTTATGGAGAGATATTCCAATTCTACAAGAGAGGTTGCACAGGATGGCAGACGCGGAGCCCTTATGCTTTCTGTTTCGATTAAACATCCCGATTCGGAAGCGTTTATAGACGCGAAGATGACAGAAGGCAAAATCACCGGAGCCAACGTATCGGTAAAAATCGATGATGACTTCATGAATGCCGCAGTCAACGGACAGATGTATAAACAGCAATATCCTGTCATAAGCTCTGAGCCGACTACCGTAAAAGAAATAGAAGCTGCTGCATTATGGAAAAAAATAGTTTACAATGCATGGCGCTCAGCTGAGCCGGGTGTACTTTTCTGGGATACTATTCTTCGCGAATCAGTGCCTGACTGCTACGCTGACCTTGGCTTCAGAACTGTTTCTACAAATCCGTGCGGTGAGATACCTTTGTGTCCTTACGACAGTTGCCGACTTATAGCTATCAATCTTTATTCTTATGTTGTGAATCCTTTTACCGACAAGGCATATTTCGATTTTGATCTTTTCCGCCAGCATGTAGGATATGCACAGAGAATAATGGACGATATTATCGATCTTGAGACAGAAAAGATCGATCTTATAATGAATAAGATAATTACGGATCCTGAAACTCAGGAGGTAAAAAATACAGAATATCATCTTTGGGAGAAAATCAGAGAACGTACACTTCAGGGACGCAGAACCGGTGTCGGTACTACAGCCGAAGGCGATATGATGGCTGCCCTTGGATTGCGTTACGGTACTGAAAAAGCTACCGATTTCTCGGAAGAGGTACATAAAGCTCTTACTCTTGCAGCTTACGGAGCTTCCGTTGAGATGGCTAAAGAACGAGGTGCTTTTGAAGTATATGATTCAGAACGAGAAATAAACAATCCGTTTATCAACAGAATAAAAGATGCTGACGAGACTCTGTATAATGAAATGGTAGCTCACGGACGCAGAAATATAGCGTGTCTTACTATCGCTCCTACCGGAACGACAAGTATCATGACACAAACAACATCAGGTATAGAACCAGTGTTTATGCCTGTGTATAAAAGAAGACGTAAGGTAAATCCTAATGATCCCGCCGTAAGAGTAGACTTCGTTGATGAACTTGGCGATGCTTTTGAAGAATATGTAGTGTTTCATCATAAATTCATAACGTGGATGAAGGTCAACGGTTATGAAGTGAAAAGCAACTATGCTCAGGAGGAAATAGACGAACTTATTGCAAAATCGCCATATAACAAAGCGACAGCCAATGACATCGACTGGCTTCAGAAGGTGAAGATGCAGGGAAGAATCCAGAAATGGGTTGACCACTCTATCAGTGTGACTATCAATCTTCCGAACGACGTATCAGAGGATCTTGTAAATCAGCTTTACGTGGAAGCATGGAGAAGCGGATGTAAAGGATGTACGGTATACCGTGACGGATCAAGATCAGGTGTCCTTATCTCAACAAAGAAAGAGAAAAAAGAGGAAGATAAGAAAGATGCTTCTGCTCCTGTTGCAGCCTCAAGACCTAAGGAACTTGAAGCCGATGTTGTGAAATTTCAGAATAACAAGGAAAAATGGATTGCTTTCATAGGTCTTAAAGATGGTGCTCCATATGAGATTTTCACCGGTCTTGCAGATGACGAAGACGGAATCCTTATACCTAAAAACGTAACAAAAGGTAAGATAATAAAAGAGGTGGATTCTGACGGAAACAAGCGTTATGACTTCCAGTATATGAACAAAAGGGGCTATAAAACCACTATTGAAGGGCTTTCAGAGAAATTTAATCCTGAATATTGGAATTATGCTAAACTTATATCCGGAGTTTTACGTTATAAAATGCCGATGGATCAGGTAATTAAACTAATTTCAGGCCTTGAATTAAGCAGTGAGTCAATCAATACATGGAAAAACGGTGTTGAAAGAGCATTAAAGAAATATCTTCCAAACGGAACTAAAGTAAGCGGACAGACTTGCCCTAACTGTGGTAACGAATCTCTTATCTATCAGGAAGGTTGTCTGATATGTACTTCTTGCGGCACATCTAAGTGTGGTTAAACTATATACTATGAGAATCAGATTCAATATAGAATATTTTACAGATTGGGGACAGCGACTCTTTTTAAGAGTCCTGTCTCCTTCTTTGTTTTATGATAAGCAGAGAAATAAACTTATAAAGAGTGAAAGTCCCGCTGATCCGGCAATGATCGAAATGAAATTTGTGGCTGAGGGAAAAGGTGACTGGCAGGTCGAACTGGATGTTGAAGACAATGCCACGCTTGAGTATTGTTATGTATTTTCGGATACCGATAAAAATCTTACGGAGGAACCTAATTCTCACTCCATTGTCGCCGATCATTCCAAAGATATTTATGATGAATGGCAGAATAATCTGAATGATAAGATATTTTTCAGCTCTGCTTTTTCAGAAAATATACTTGAGGACAGTGAAAGAAAAAAGAAGCGTAAAAAAAGCACGTCAGCAGATCAAAAAAGCTGTAAAAAGATAACAATACAGTGTTATGCTCCTACTATCCGTCAGAATCAGGAACTTCGCATCTGCGGAGACAAAGATATTTTCGGGATGTGGATAGCAGAAAACGCCATGAAAATGGAAGAAGTATCTGCTTCATTATGGAGCGTTTCTTTTGATTTTGAAAAAAGAGAGCTTCCGGCACTTATTAAGTTCATAATTTTCGACAATAAAGACAATAATATTTATTATTGGGAAAACGGAGAGAACCGCACTATTGATGAGATCGGTGCCGACGGTTTCGATGAAATAATTTTCCGTGGTTTCCACCTTAACGATCCTCTTCAGGAATGGAAAGGTTCCGGTGTCGCAACACCGGTATTTTCACTTAAGTCTAAAGAGAGTGGCGGAATAGGAGAATTTAATGATATCCCGAAACTTGTAGACTGGGCAGCAAAGACAGGAATGAACGTAATCCAGCTTCTCCCTATCAATGATACTACAATGAATCATGACTGGCAGGACTCCTATCCTTATAATGCGATGTCGAACTTTGCTCTTCACCCTGCATATATAAATCTGAAAAAAGCGGGTGAGCTGAAGGATAAGGATAGAATGGATATTTATGATAAGGAGATAGAGAAACTTAACTCTCTTGACAAGATAGATTATGAAGCCGTGACAAAAATGAAGTGGAACTATATGCGCGAACTTTATAATCAGGAAAAAGGGAAAATACTGAAAAGTAAAAGTTATAAGGAATTTTTCAGAGACAACAAAGACTGGCTTGTCCCTTATGCAGCATTTTCATATCTGAGAGATTTAAACGGGACTCCTGACTATAACTGGTGGAAAGAAAATTCCAAATATGACAAAGAAGAGATAGATAAACTGACCGCCCCGGGATCGGAAACTTACGACGATGTGGCATTCTTTTATTTCGTTCAGTATTATCTGCATATTCAGATGAAGGAAGCTTCCGATTACGCTAAGAAATTCGGTATAGTGCTGAAAGGAGACATTCCTATCGGAATAAGCCGCAATAGCGTAGAGGCGTGGAGTAATCCTGAGCTGTTTAACCTTGACGGACAGGCAGGAGCACCGCCGGATGATTTCTCTGTATTCGGTCAGAACTGGGGATTTCCTACCTACAGATGGGATGTGATGGCTCAGGATAACTATAGCTGGTGGAAACGGCGTTTTGCTAAAATGTCGGATTATTTCCAGGCATACAGAATAGATCATATACTCGGTTTTTTCAGAATATGGGAAATCCCTACCACTGCGGTTCAGGGGCTTCTGGGATATTTCAAGCCTGCTTTGCCTTATTCGCGCGATGAGATAGCCGGGTTCGGTTTCGTGTTTGATGAAAATCATCTGACTCCCAATTTTACAGAAGGTGAACTTGACGTGATCTTCGAAGATAATAAGGAGACGTTTAAAACAGATTTTCTGAAACTTAATGATGCAGGGACATATTCTCTTATTAAAGAATTTGACACTCAGAGGGAGATAGCTAATTTTCTGGCAGGCCCGAGCGATCATAAAGTGAGGGAAATGGTTGATAAATTATGGCAGTTTTCAGCCGATCTTCTTTTCATTGAAGATCCTTATAAACCGGGACATTATCATCCGAGAATAAGTGCTCAAAACACTTTTGCTTATCGTCGTCTTAATGATGATCAGAAAAGAGCTTATGATAATCTGTATAATGAATTTTTCTATCACCGTCATAACGACTTCTGGGCCAAGGAAGCACTGAAGAAACTGCCGGAACTGATCTCCGGAACCAGGATGCTTGCCTGTGGAGAGGATCTGGGCATGATACCTGCTTCTGTTGAAGGTGTTATGAATTTTCTGAAGATATTAAGTCTTGAAATTCAGCGAATGCCGAAGACTCCGGGTGTGACTTTTGATAATCCTGAAGATTATCCTTACCTGTCGGTATGTACTACGTCGACTCATGATATGTCTCCTTTGAGAGAATGGTGGACTGAATCGCCTGAACAAAGTCAGCTATATTATAATACGATACTTAACCGTTATGGCGAGGCGCCGAAAGAGTGTACGCCTGATCTGTGTAGCCAGATCGTGGAATCACATCTTAAGTCTCCTGCAATTCTGACAATATTGCCTATACAGGACTGGTTGTCGGTGGACGAAGAGTTGAGAAATCCTGATTATAAGAATGAGAGGATTAATGTACCTTCAAATCCCCGTCATTACTGGAGATACAGAATGCATATGAATCTTGAGGATCTTATTAATTCAGACAGATTCAATCAGAGAATTCTCGATATGAACAGGAAGTATGAAAGAGGAGTCATATAACAGAGAAAAAGTTATTTTACCTTATATAGACAGAATAAGATAAAAATGCCGGAACAGAGAATCTTAGATTCATTTGTTCCGGCATTTTCTTTATACTTATATCGTTGTATTTTATCGGCATCATAACAGCTCGATAATGCGGCGTCCGAATATCAGAACACCCACCGCTGCTGCTCCTATAGCAGAAACAAGTACTGCCGCTGCTGCAATATCTTTTATAGTTCCTATTCTTTCGTCATATTTATCAGTGAGATAATCACAAAGATATTCTACGGCAGTGTTGAGTATTTCAACGACCATCACAAAGGCAATGGTAAGAATAAGTATTATCCATTCGGCAAAAGAGACTTTCAGCAATATCCCGGCTATGATTACAACTATCGTGGCAAAGGTATGTATTCTGAAATTATGCTCATTCGTTATCATCGTCTTAAGCCCTTTAAGCGCATATCTGAAACTTCTGGCTCTTGATGTAAATGTGAATTTTTCGTTATTCATTTAGAGAGTATATCTTTTATGTATTGCTACATTATGGCGTTTATGAATAATATGGTATTATTATTTTATGAGTAAGTTTCCATTCTTGAAGCGTCGAGACGCAGAAAAATAAACAGAAGAATAGAAAAAGACCATAGTCCCGATCCTCCGTAGCTAAAGAAAGGAAGCGGAATACCGATAACCGGAAGAAGCCCGATAACCATTCCCACGTTTACAAGAAGATGGAAAAAGAATATACTCGCAACACTATAGCCATATACCCTGACAAAGACAGACCTTTGCCGTTCGGCAAGGAATATCAGACGAGCTATAAGAACGAAGAACATGACGATTACAAGTGTAGTCCCTATGAAGCCTTCCTCTTCTCCGATTGTACAGAAGATAAAATCGGTATCCTGTTCAGGTACATATTTAAGTTTTGTCTGAGTCCCATTGAGAAATCCTTTTCCGAACAATCCTCCCGAGCCTATAGCGATCTTTGCCTGATTTACATTGTAACCGGCTCCCTTTAGATCATCTTTCATACCAAGAGAAACCTCGATTCTTGTTTGCTGATGAGGCTCAAGTATATTGTCGAAAGCATAGTCGACAGAGAAAGAGAAAAGAATTGAAGCTACAGTAAATATTATAATTGTAAGATATTTAAAACTTCTTGTCCTAAGAAAATTTACATAACAGTATATAACAGCGATTCCACATAATGTCATCCCGACAAAAACGAAGTTTACTACCATTATATAGCTATTGATAATATAAAAAACGATATCAAGAAGGAGCATTATACCAAGCTGAATCCATCCGGATTTGACTGATTTGGTAAAGAAGAAGTTCATTCCTATAGTTACAAGCATTATAAGCTGTAACACAAGTGCGGCTCCAAGTTCGGTTGAACCGATCATTTCATTACCGAATTTTACGCCTATTACGAAAAACAGTATGGCACAAAGACCCGCAATCATGACAAGACCGCTCATCCCTTCTCTGTAAAAAACAAAAATAAAAGCGAAATACACAAGTGCGGAACCTGTTTCACGCTGCAAAATAATCAGGACGATAGGAAGTAAGACTATCGCGGCTGCCTTAATGAAGTTTCGCGGTTTTGTAAAATTAAAATTATAGGAATTAAAAAGCCATCCGAGCATCAGCGCCGTGACAAATTTCCCGAATTCGGCGGGCTGTATACTGACCGGCCCGAGTACGAGCCATGACCTTGATCCTTTGATATCGGGGGCTATCACTATCGTGACGGCGAGGACTCCGATCATGAGAAAATAGAATAGCGGAGCATAAGATTCAAAGATTCTGGTCTCTACAAGCATTATAATACCTCCAAGAAGGAAAGCCAGACCGATCCACATCAGCTGTTTCCCCGACCTGTTGGCCATATCGAAAATACTGGAATCATCAAAATTATAACTTGCGGCATATATACTGACCCAACCGGCAAAGACAAGGATAGTGTAGATAATAACTATCCACCAGTCTATTGATTTTAATATGTTTACTTCTCTGCTTCGCACGATTATTTTCTGATATTATATTGTGGCAATAAATTAGCATTTAACATTGCGTCTTCCATATATTTTCTGGATGGTGAAATTTCACCTTTAAGATATTTCTCCATTACAAGACTTCCGATCGGTACACCATATGTAGCTCCGAAACCTCCCTGCTCGACATAAACTGCGATAGCTATTTCCGGATTGTCTTTAGGAGCGAACCCCATAAATGCCGAGTGGTCTTTTCCATGCGGATTCTGAGATGTTCCGGTCTTACCGCAAACTACGATATCAGGAATCGCTGCACGTCGGCATGTTCCGCCTGTAACGGCCATTGCCATACCTTCAACAACTATATCATAGTATTTTTTTTCAACCATCGTATGCCTTTCACGTGTAAATTCTTCATCTAGTTCATTATTCTGAATTCCTTTTACAACGTGCGGAGTATGAAAATATCCTCTGTTTGCTATCGTTGCCGCAAGATTTGCAATCTGTAGCGGTGTTGCAAGAATTTCTCCCTGACCGATAGCGATAGATACGATATTAAGCGATTTCCATCTGTCTGTCTTGAAGACTTTATTATAGAAGTTGCTGTTTGGAATAAATCCGCGTCCTTCACTCGGAAGGTCTATGCCGGTTTTATAACCGTATCCCATAGAAACCAGATAGTCTTTCCACTTATCGAATGATTCTTGGATCGATCCGTATTTCTTACTGTCCATCATCGCTCTGAACGATGCACAGAAATAAGCGTTACAAGAGGTTGCTATTGCCGGAACAAGAGGCAAAGGCGAAGCATGAGCGTGACACCCTAGCCGGAATCCCCCTACTACATATCCGTGACTACAGCTGAATTTAGTATTCTGTGTTATGATATCTTCTTCCTGGGTAATCAAAGCCTGTGTAAGCTTAAAAGTTGATCCGGGAGGATAGGAAGCTGAAATAGCACGATCATAAAGTGGTTTAAAAGGATCTTTTGTCAATGCGAGATAGTTCTTTCCACGTTCTCGACCAACAAGTTCTGCAGGATTGAATGTCGGAGAGGAAACAAGAGCAAGAATTTCTCCCGTAGCAGGCTGTATAGCTACAAGCCCTCCTACCTTATTTGCCATAAGAGCTTCTGCATATTGCTGAAGTTCGATATCTATAGAAAGTGTAAGATTCATCCCGGGGGTAGGAGATTCGTCAAAGTCACCGTTTTCATATTTTCCTTTCACTCGTCCGTGAGCATCACGAAGAAGTATCTCAACACCTTTTTCTCCGCGAAGAAATTGTTCATATGTTTTTTCCACACCTAAATCCCCTGTATAGTCTCCTCGCTGATAAAAAGGATCGATTTCCATCTCCTTTTTAGAAACTTCACGGATATTTCCAAGTATATGAGGAGCTGTAAGGTATTTATATTGTCGTATAGTACGGTTCTGAATATAGAATCCGGGAAACAGATACATCTTTTCCATCAACAGACCATAGTCTTTTCCGGAAAGCTGATTCATAAATGTCTGTGGAGTATATGAAGAATATCCGGGGTTAAGACGCCTGTCTTTGATATCACGGATTCTTTTATCAAATTGTTCTCTTGTAATGTTCAGAGTGTTGCAGAGATCAAGAGTATCAAACTCCTTAACCTCTCTCATCACCATCATAAGGTCGTAGGCAGGCTGATTATATACAAGAAGTTCACCGTTTCTGTCGTAGATAAGTCCGCGCGAAGGATATATAGTTTTTTTCAGGAAGGCATTACTGTCTGCGAATGTTTTATAATCGCTGCTGAGAATCTGCAGAGTGAAAAGCCGTATGATGTATATTATACATACAAGCAACATTCCACCGCCAATAATAAATTTTCTTTTTTCCAGTTCGTAATTTTTTCTCACTTTCTGATTTCTAAAATTTTATCACTAAATATTTTTATTCACTAAATTTAATTTGTCAAACGCCAATATCAGAATAAATGTTGACAAAAAGCTTGTAAAGATCTTTATCAAAAGAATAAAAACATTCACAAATGAAAATGCTTCAATGATATAGATCGAAATACAGAATATAAGAACCATTGTCAACAACAGTTTCAGATATACTGCTATTCCAAGCCCGGCAATAGAAATTGCGGAGTTCTTTATATCCTCTTTCGGGATGTATAATAACGTAACCGGATCTTTTAAATAAGCAAATAGTGTGGTGGCCATAGCGTGCATCCCAAGTGTATTGCTGAAGATGTCGACCGTAAGACCTATTAAAAAGCCGATAGTAATTGTAAGTATCCTTGACATGGAAGCCGGAAGTCTCAGAATAATCCACAGATACAGAAACGGAATAGCGTATCCTTTGATGTTAAGATTATTAAGTACAAGCACCTGTAAAAGAAGAATTACAATACTTATCAATATATATTTTATTACATTATTCATTCAAAACCTTCTTAAAAAATTATTTTTTCGCTTTTCCTTCTATTTCAAGTTGTTCTTCCTGTTCTTTGTTGACGATTACCTGAACATCGCTAAGTCGGGCAAATTCAGCGGCAAGTCTGATTTTCAAAGCATAAAAGTTATCATTTTTATTGTCTGCAACATCTTCTACCGTTCCTATCATCAGTCCCGGAGGGAAAGCAGCTGAATAACCGCTGGTTACGATTGTGTCTCCTATTTCAAAATGCACATGAAGCGGTAGTTCTTCAAGAACTGCATATCTGCTGTCATTACCTTTCCATACAAGAGATCCGAAATATTCACTTTCTTTTATTTTAGCGCTTAGTCTTAATTTTGTGTTCAGAAGAGATATCGCTACCGAATATTTAGGTCCTACCGTTGTTACTATGCCTACGATACCGTTATGTCCTATTATACCCATTAGAGGTTTTATACCATCTCTTTCCCCTTTATTAAGAGTAATGTAATTTTCGTAATGAGAAATATTATTATTGATAACCTGAGCCATTATGAACTCATACTGGGTTTCCCAAATCTCGTTTTCTTTATTTTCCAGACTATCGGCTCCGGGAACTGGCATTGTCTCACCCATTATCAGCGCCCCCTGAAGAATATTTACATTCGGTTTTGGTTTTACGGCTTTTTCCTGCGATTTACTTTTTATTTTCTCTCTGTATATTTGGTTTTTTGTCTCAATAAGTTCGTATTCATTTGCCCTAAGCTGTTCTCTCAACGCCTGCAACTGTTGTTCAAGCTGGCCGGTTCTTGCAAGAAGGGTCTGATTGACCTCTCTTAATCCGAAATAACCGAATACATTACTTGAGAATGAATATATCGAACCTACAAAATTGTTTGAACTTGAAAAATATACACTCTGATGATATGGATTATTTCTGACAAGCAGAACTATACTTATCACAGCATATAACAGAAATATAAGGAAGGGAAATCTTTTTATTAAGAATTGAAGTAATTTGCGCATAATTGACTACCTAAAAATCAGTATAAATTTACAAATCAATTTTGAATTAACAGTATCTCAGCAATATAGTTTTGAATTTCATAATTATTTTATACTATAATTATGTTCAAAAACAATGATTACTTTTAGCAGTGTATAGTTTTAGCCATATGTTTCGACTTATTTAATTAATAATAATATTATTTCCCGAATATTTACAGTATTAAAAATCAGAAAACTACAAATATCCGCATAAAAAAACGAAAGCTCTCTTTAATAATAAAAGAAAAGAATATGGATATAGTCAATATATATTTTACTTACTGTCTGTATATAAACAATCCTACTCCATAGAGTAGTTCATTTATTTAAATCTTATTATAAAAAAGATCATGAGGGATAAAAAAACCGGTGTTTACAGACCTTTACGATCAGTAAACACCGGTTTTAATATATGATTGACATTCGCTTCTTATCTAAGTAAGAATGAAAATTTATCAATATTTTTAAGAGCGATACCAGTACCCTTCGCAACCGCAAGAAGAGGTTCTTCCGCGATATGGAAATTGATACCGATCTTATCTTTCAGACGTTTGTCAAGACCACGGAGAAGAGCCCCGCCACCTGCAAGATAAATTCCGTTTCTTACGATATCCGCATAAAGCTCAGGAGGGGTCTGTTCAAGAGCACTCAACACGGCCGCTTCAATTTTAGAAATAGATTTTTCAATACAATGTGCGATTTCCTGATAAGATACGGGAACCTCCATAGGTAAAGCCGTCATCTGGTTAGGACCGTGAACGATGAAATCTTCAGGCGGATTTTCAAGCTCTGTAAGAGCAGAACCTACATTGATCTTAATGATCTCAGCAGTTCTTTCTCCGACTTTGATATTATGCTGACGTCTCATATATTCCTGGATATCGGCAGTAAGGTCGTCACCCGCTATACGAATAGATTTGTTAGAGACAATCCCTCCAAGAGAAATAACCGCGATTTCGGTAGATCCACCACCTATATCGACAATCATATTTCCTTCCGGAGCCTCAACGTCAAGACCTATACCAAGAGCTGCAGCCATTGGCTCGTATATCATATAAACATCTCTGCCCCCTGCATGCTCGCTTGAGTCACGAACGGCACGTATTTCAACTTCGGTACTTCCCGAAGGTATACATACTACCATTCTTAACGAAGGAGAGAACCAACGACTCATTTTAAAAGTCATCTTCACCATTCCTCGTATCATCTGTTCAGCTGCATAGAAGTCTGCTATAACACCGTCACGAAGAGGTCTGATTGTACGAATATTATCATGAGTTCTACCCATCATCATCTGAGCCTTCTCACCTACTGCCAGAAGCTTGTCGCTTCTTCCGTCTAATGCGACAACAGAAGGTGCATTTACCACTATCTTATCGTTATGAATGATAATGGTATTTGCCGTGCCCAAATCGATGGCTATTTCTTGTGTGAAAGAGAATAATCCCATTTTTTTCTTTGTTTTTAAAGGTTTCAAAAACAAGCAGAATAAGTAAAAGGCAGCTTGAGCAAACATAATTATTTTTCTATAAAATAATAGCCAAGCCTCTTTTTAATTATTAATGCTTGAAATGACGAAAACCGGTCATAACCATAGCTATATCATGTTCATCACAATATTCTACTGACAGATTATCTTTTATAGATCCACCCGGTTGAATAACAGCTGTGATACCTGCTTTGTTTGCATATTCTACACAATCAGGGAATGGGAAGAATGCATCAGAAGCCATAACAGAGCCATTAAGGTCGAATCCGAAATGTTTTGCTTTATCAATTGCCTGTAATGTCGCGTCAACGCGAGATGTCTGACCAACGCCACTTGCGCAAAGAGTTTTGTCTTTTGCAAGAACTATAGCGTTTGATTTACTGTTTTTTACGATTTTGTTAGCGAAGATCATATCTTCTACTTCCTGCTGTGTCGGAGCTTTCTTTGTTACCTGTTTAAGATCGTCAGCACTTACCATCTGAGAATCTTTATCCTGAACAAGCATACCGTTAAGAAGAGAACGGCACTGTTTTTTTGCTTCAACAGCTTTTTTCTGAATAAGAATGATACGGTTCTTTTTAGAAGACAATACCTCGATAGCATCCACGTCGTAATCTTTAGCGATGATGATCTCAAAGAAAAGAGTATTCATTTGCTCTGCTGTAGCTTTATCGATTATGCCGTTAGTGATAAGAACACCACCGAACGCAGAAACGGGATCTCCAGCAAATGCAGCTTTATATGCTTCAACCATTGTAGGACGAGAGGCAAGACCACATGCATTATTATGTTTAAGGATTGCAAAAGTAAGATCATCAAATTCAGAGATAAGATTCACTGCAGCTTCTATATCAAGAAGATTGTTGTAAGAAATCTCCTTACCTTGCAGCTGTTCGAAAATTTCATCGAAGTTTCCGTAGAAAATACCTTTTTGATGAGGATTTTCACCATAGCGAAGAACTTTTGCATTATCTACTGCTATACGAAGAGCACTTCCTTCGTTATCATCAAACCAGTTGAAAATTGCTGAATCATAACCTGAAGAAACTGCAAAAGCTTCTTTAGCAAACCATCTGCGGTCTTCGATTGTAGTTTCTGCACCATTACGGTTAAGAAGTTCGCGAAGAGGAGCATACTGTGATTTTGAAGCTACAATAACAACATCTTTAAAGTTTTTGGCAGCAGCTCTGATAAGAGAAATTCCGCCTATATCGATTTTCTCTATGATAGCCTGCGCCTCTGCACCTGAAGCTACTGTATCCGAGAAAGGGTAAAGGTCTACAATGACAAGATCTATTTCAGGGATTTCATACTGTTCGATCTGCTCATTATCCGTTTCGTTATCTCTGCGGCATAGGATACCACCGAAAACTTTTGGATGAAGAGTTTTAACGCGACCTCCAAGAATTGAAGGATATGATGTCAGGTCCTCAACAGCTTTACAAGGCATACCTAATGACTCGATAAACGTTTGAGTTCCCCCCGTTGAAATAAATTGTACACCTTCTGCGTGAAGTTTTGTTAGAATTTCGTCTAACCCATCTTTGTGATAAACAGAAACCAATGCGGTTTTAATTCTCTTGTTTCCAGACATATATAAAGAATTTATTTAAAGGTTCGACAAAAGTACAAAATATTGTATTTTATGCACAAATAATGTATTGATTTCTGCAATTTTTTATAAATAATAATCACAAAATCAGGCTTTATGAATTTTCATCTGACATTTTGCACAATCAAAGCTAAGTTTAAGCCTCTCTTCTTTATATTCCAGAAATAATGGTTCTGCATTTCTTACCGTTGATTTTTGATGAACCGGACACCATCCAAGTGAATATTTTATACAATGTTTTGTCTGCATTAATACAACATCATCACACTTCTTAAGTTCAAATCCAGGATCTACGCTATCCACGCCTCTGTCCAGGTAAAACTGTTTTGCCTTTTCATTAGTGACGTTACCAAGATATGAAATATGTTTTTCCGGATATTTCACCGTTTCACAGGAAGATTTCTTACCTCTTACGTTTTTTCTGTTTTTTTCAATTCTTAATGAAAGCAGTTTTTCCGTAGCCTCACGTCTTGCATCAGCCAGAACTGATGAAGGAATAAAATAAGACTGATTAAGTTCTATTCTTATATCACGTGCTTCAAAAATGGTATTTCCCAGTTTTGAAAGCTGTTTTTTCTGATTCTCAGTCTGATCGTTACGTGCAATGTCTTTATTCTGTTCAATCAGATAAGAAACATTATTTCCGTCAATATCAGAGATAAGCAACTCAAAACCGTTTGCTGTTTCTTTCAAAGTAATGTCAACATAAATTTTTCTTACTGCGCTTTCTTTAGAAAGTTCTTTTTCGAAATCATTATCAAAATTACGGTAAAGCTCGGTTTTAGGTTTTATATGAGGCATTTCAAGCGGAAATATTCTGTTTTCCTCAGCCTTATTTACTCTGAATCCCTTAAAGCTTCCGTCAGGAGCTTTATAGCACAGACCGTCGCCGTTATGAATCTGCTTAAGTCCGGCAACCGTAAAATAGCCTTTCTTTATCTCCTTAACGGTACCGATATACTCTCCGGTAGATTTAGGCGTATCAGGATTATAGATTGCATCTTTTCCTCTGCCGTTAAGAAAGTAGTTTGTAAATCCGCGATTAAAACTTTTACTAAGATTAGGTTCGAAACTAAATTCACAATATCCGGAAGAGGCAGGCTGAAGATCTTTTCTTTTTCTGAAAATCCCGTCCAGGCGTTTTCTGTAATATGCCGTTACATTTTTTACATAATCGACATCCTTCAGACGTCCCTCTATTTTCAGAGAAGTGGCACCCGCATCTATTATTTTCTCAAGATAGTCACTCTGATTTAGATCTTTAAGAGAAAGAAGATGCTTATCTTCTACAAGAAGTTTTCCGTTAGCATCATAAAGTTTATATGGAAGACGGCAATACTGTGCACAAGCTCCTCTGTTTGCGCTTCTTCCACATAATGCTTCAGAAATATAGCATTGTCCGCTATAACTGACACATAATGCTCCGTGTACAAATATTTCAAGTGCAACATCTGTTGTCTTTCTTACCGCTGCAATTTCATCCAGAGTAAACTCACGCGGAAGAACGACCTGAGAGAAACCGTTTTCAACCATGAAATTCACTTTCTCCGGTGTGCGGCAGTCAGTCTGAGTACTTGCATGAAGTTCTATTTCAGGAAGATTAAGCTCCATGATTCCCATATCCTGAACGATTATGGCATCTACGTCAATATTATAAAGATCCCAAATCAGTTTTTCCGCCTCCGGAAGCTGTTCATCTGTAAGAACAGTATTAAGCGCTACATAAACTTTAGCTCCGTACTGATGAGCAAATTTAACCAGTTCTGAAATATCTTCAACCGAATTGCCGGCTGCCTGGCGTGCACTGAATTTATCGGCTCCTATATATACCGCATCAGCTCCGTGCTTTATAGCCTCAATACCAGTCTGAGCATTCTTAGCAGGAGCAAGAAGTTCTATTTTTCTTGTCATTATAATCTATATAAAAAAATCTGTCTGCAAAGTTCGTCAAAACATCAACTTCACAAACAGATTTAATTTTTTTTCTGTAAATACAATATTCGTAATAACTTTTACTTACTTGATTTCCATTATATCATAAGGAGTTTCCTGATAAACGAAATAATTAAGCCAGTTTGAAAACAAAAGATTGGCATGACTTCTCCATTTCACTACAGGACCTTTTTCTAAGTCATTATCCTTATAATAATTCTTAGGCATTTTAATCGGCAGATTCTTCGACAGGTCTCTTCTGTATTCTCCGTCAAGAGTAAGAGGTGAATATTCAGAATGTCCCGTAACAAATATCTCTCTTCCGTTTCTTCCCATAACGATATATACTCCCGAATCATCAGAGTCTGACAATATCGTAAGTTCTTTCACTTTTTCGATATCCTCTCCCCTTACTTCGCTGTGGCGGCTTTGAGGTACAAAGAATTCATCATCAAATCCTCTGAAAAGCGGATTTTTCTTATCTTTCAGCGTATGAGGAAATACTCCGAACATCTTCTCCTCCAGCGGATATTTAGGCACGTCATAAAAATGATATAATCCGGCCTGTGCTGCCCAGCATATATAAAGAGTCGATGTGACATGCGTTCTGCTCCAGTCAAAGATCTTTTTTATCTCATTCCAGTAACTTACATCATTATACTCAAGATGTTCAAGAGGTGCACCGGTAATGATCATTCCGTCATATTTATTATCCTCCAGCTCATCGAAATTCTTATAAAATTTCTCTATATGATCTTCCGAAGTATTCTTACTTACATGATCTTTAATTTTCATAAACTCTATCTCTACCTGCAAAGGAGTATTTGACAAAAGACGAACAAGATCGGTCTCTGTCGTAATTTTAACAGGCATGAGATTCAGAATTACGATTTTCAACGGTCGTATATCCTGAGAAGATGCTCTTTTTTCATCAATGACAAAAATATTTTCTTCCTTTAAAGCTTCTATAGCCGGTAATCTGTCAGGTAAATTTAAAGGCATATATGTAAGTTTTTAATGAGTTAATACCAATATGTGACCGATATCATTAAGTCAATGATAACGAATCAGAAATTATAAAAGACATATTTAAAAATAAATATGCCTCTTTCTCCGGAAACCTAAAGAATCTCTTTTATTTCATCAAGCGATTTCACCTGAAAAGTCGGTTTTATCAATTCAGTAACCGGCAGTGATCTCGGATTATAATATATTTGGGCTATTTCATAATTATAAGCACCTATTATATCGGTATCAAAGTTATCTCCGATCATAATACAATCTTCAATATTTGCACCTGATATTTTCATAGCATAATCAAAAAACATCTTATGAGGTTTATTTGCGCCCGCCTGTTCTGAAAGTATTATGCTTTCAAAGTAATGTTCGACACCGGAATTTCTCAGCTTCTTATACTGAACCTCGACAAACCCGTTGCTTAATATATGAAGTTTATACTTTGACTTCAGGTAATCAAGCAAAGGGACGGCGCCCTCAATAAGTTTACTTTTCTTAGATGTGCAGTCAAGAAACCAGTTATTCAGTTCCAGCGCCAAAGCAGCATCATTTATACCAACGCTATTAAGAGGAATTAAAAATCTGTCAACTATTAATTTCTCTTTTTTTATCTCCCCTCTGCTATATTGAGCCCAGAGCTCCGTATTCTGTTTCCAGTATCTCTCATGAAATACATCAAAGGATTCAAAATAATCGGAAAGAGAGAAATGCTGATACAACTCTTTTAAAGCTATATCGGCATTTCCACGGGTATCATATATAGTATCGTCAAAATCTAAAAATATATGTTTATACGACATTATAGATCAACTTCAATTACCAAATATTTAGAAAGCGACCAGAAAGCTTTGTAATCCGTAATAACAAGAGTAAGATTCTTATTATCTCCTTTTATAAGAGCATACGAACCTTCAGGCATGTTTGTAAGGACCTTTGCTTTTGGTGCCTCCAAAGGTAACTCCTTAAAATTACGTACGTCTACAGGAGTGAAATAATCTTTATTAAATCCTGTTTCCAAAAGTTTCTTTTTATTGAATAATCCGCCTCCGCTGATAATTCCCTGTTCCTTTAATTCGGACTTTGTTCCGAAAACATACCATCCGCGATTCAACTCTTTATCCTGAGTTTTTATTGTGGTACGCTGCTGCTGGTTTTCCACATTAAGCTGGCTTACCATACCGGTATATTCCTTAAGAGCCGAATTAAGCTTTGAAATCTCAACATCTTTTTTCGCAAGCTCCTCCTGAAGCATATTTATCCTTGCCGTCTTCTGGTCAAGATCTTCAGTAAGTTTATCAATCTTATTTTTCATCTGCTGAGATTTCAGATTGCTCTGATTATAAAGCTTCTTTAATTTCTCAAGTTCTTCTTTATTTTTAATAAGAGTCTGATTGATAAAATCTATATCATCTTTTAATCTTTGCTGCGCACTCAGATTTATATCACTTGACTGTGACTGAATTACAAGATAATTTTCCTGTTCTTTTATTTTATCAAAGCCGTCTTCAATGATATTTAATGTAGAAAGAAGCTGATCAAACTCCTCTTTTGTCTGAGTTGTCACCGCTGTAAGAGAATCGTTCTCATACTGAAGCTGTTTGATTTTTTCCGAGTTACCGCTACATGAAGCCATCAGAATTATGGCAAGTACTGAAAATATTATTTTTCTCATATATTTAAATTTTCGATAAGACAAAATGTTTTTATTCTTCGTCACCGGCATTTTCATCTTCACGTTCAAGCCTGTTTTTGTCTTTATATTTATTACCTTTTATTTTCACCGGAGCCGGGGCTCCCTCAACAACTATCACAATTTCTCCTTTCGGTTCTTTTTCCGTAAAATGTTCAAGGACCTCCCCAACGGTGCCTCTTACATTCTCGGCAAATTTCTTCGATATTTCTCTTGCGACAGAAATCTGACGCTCCTCACCAAAGAATCCCTTAAACTGTTCAAGAGTTTTTATAAGACGGTGAGGTGATTCGTAAATAATCATCGTTCTCTGTTCTTGTGCCAGTTCTCTAAGTCTTGTCTCGCGACCTTTCTTCTGTGGCAGAAATCCTTCAAAACAGAATCTTTCATTTGGAAGTCCAGATGCGACAAGAGCCGGAACGAATGCTGTCGCACCAGGCAGACACTCCACCACAATTCCGTTTCTTACGCATTCTCTCACTATCAGAAATCCCGGATCCGAAATTGCCGGTGTTCCGGCATCTGAAATAAGAGCAACCGTCTGACCTGATTTGATTTTATTTATCACGGAACCCAGACTCTGATGCTCATTAAATTTATGATGAGAAATAAGAGGAGTCGTGATATCGAAGTGTTTCATAAGAACACTGCTTGTACGGGTATCTTCCGCCAGAACGACATCTGCTTCTTTAAGCACTTTTATCGCTCTGAAGGTCATATCCTCAAGATTACCTACGGGAGTAGGCACTACATATAGTTTTGACATAAATATTCTAATACGTTTTACCAGTGAAATGACGTTCTGTTATATTTAGGAAATCCTTAACTTCAGGCAATTCCATATCCCATTTAAAGTTAGATTCTATATATTTAACAGCCTCTTCAAAAGTAGTAAGTTTGTTGATTTCATCAAATGTAAAATTCATTAACCCGACATCTCCTCTGAACAGCTCACGCTGAAACAGGAATCTGTCATTAAGGGTTAACAGTCTGCGGATATCGGTTTTAGGAGCCGATGTCACTTTTGCTGTTTCCGGATGTTTTTTGAATAATGACTCAAAGGCCTGCTTTTGATTATGATTTTCCTCTTTCGCATTATTCTTTGAAGCAGCCTTATTATCCTCTGCAGGTTTTTTAGTCTCTTCTTTTTTATTCCCAGAAACAATATTATCAGGCTGTGATTTTTCAGAACTCTTCACTTCCTCAGCGGAACTGTTGTCCTTCTTTATTTTCACAGTTTCTTTTTTTTCTTCTTCATCCTTCACTTGCTGCTGCAATGCCTGATCTCCCAGAGGAGCGGAGCTTTCCAGATGTTTGCTTATCGATATATTGTCATATATCGGTTTCGGCATTTTTGTTTCATTTGAAAAATTTCCGTTTATCGCTGTTTTTGTTCCTTCAGCAACAGGCTTATGTTGCTCTGTATATTCCGGTGATGAAGTATCTACTTCAAGAATCTCTTCTGTCGAAGAATCTTCTTTTACTTTAGATTTATTATCATCAAAGATTTGTGAATCCGGCATCCACGGAGTCATATCATTAGGATTTGTAGAAACTCTTGTGGAAACACACCTTTCCGGTTCAAGAATAATATTCTCGACCTCTGATTCAAGGAAGTAATCATTTGAGCCGTTCTTTTCGCCCTCTTCAGAAAATTTCCTTACCGCAATATGATCATCAAACTCTTCACTTAACAAGAGTATATTTCTGCCGAAATAATAAGCCTTTTCCGCAGCTAAACTTATCAGTGATTTAGGCGCATCCTGACACTCTTTAATAGCGTTAAGCAATGAGTCTATTTCTGATAATTCTTTCTTCAAAACTTCTACTCTTTCGTTTTTCGTCATAACCGTGAAATTTGAATTTAACAGAGAACAAATTTATATTTTTTATTATATAAAATGTCTAAACAAGGCAAGTTGTTTGTTCTGAAGGCGAAATCTTATATTTTTTTGTTTAATTATATGAATTTTATCCAACTACAATTAACTTTTGGATATTATTCTCTTCACAGCATTCACCACCATTCCCCTTTCATAATTATTCATTACAAAAAACCAGGCTACCGGAATATATATTACCGAAAATATAGCAATACTGCCGACAAGCATATAAAGTTTGGTAAGTTCAAATCTCATAAGAATAATATATGCAGCCACACCAAGTACCGAAGGAGCTATCGACATTTTTACAATTTCTCTCCAGAAACCGACAATGTCTATTCTTATCCTTTTCATATAATATATATTCATTACCACTATCTGTCCCAGAAATAAAGCCAGTGCTACAGCTATGGCACATCCGAGACCGGAATAGACCTTAGCTAGAGGAACAGATACGGCAAGTGAAAACAATGCAATGATAAGATACAACACTGAGCGAAATTTCATTTTATTGTGCGCCTGAAGTATGATTATCCCCAGGTTCTGTATTAATGGGATCGTAAGAGGAATAAAAAGAATAAGAGTTATAAGATAAGCATCAGCATAATTCCTTCCTGCCCATATTGCTATAAATGCTTTTCCAAATATGATAAATCCGATAAGAATGAAACATATCACAATATACTGCAATCTTCCTACTTTTATAAATAAATCAGAAACAAGTCGGTGATCATTTGATTTTGTTACAATAGCAGTGACCTTAGGAAGGAAAAGATCTGAAATTGCTTTTGAAAAATTCATATACATATATACCAGCTGGATCGATACGGCATATATGGCGATAGGAGTTGCTCCCTGATAAATACCCAGAACAAACTGCCCGGTACTCCAGTATATCTTATCTATGACCACACTCAGAAATATCCAGAAAGAATAAATGCTGACTTCTTTGAAGAATCCTTTTTCAAATTGTCCGAAGGATATCTTAATCTTTATTTTCTTAAAGCAATACCATGTATTTATAAGCAGTGTGACAATATTAAACAATGAGATGATTACTACCATTCCGATTGCTTTATATCCTATCATCAGCATGACAATCATGACGGCAGGATTAAGTATGGTTCTTACAAGTACAAGACCTTTCTGGAATACAAACCTTTCATATGCCGTTATTATGGAGCTGAATACACTCAGCGGAAAAGTAACTGTAAGGTTGAGAGTCATAAGAAGCATCATAATCCTGACTTTCCATAATCCTTCTTCTCCAATATTCCGGTCAAAAATATCTGACACATTGAATGTCAATACCAGACCCGCTGCAAACGTTATAATTCCTATTACAGAAAAAAGAAGAATGAACATGCCAAACATTTTTTCAAGTCTTTCATAATCTTCTTCAGCCCTGTATTTGGCTGTATATCGTATCACAGCATTGCCAAATCCCATATCAAGAACAGTCAGATAAGCCACGACAGAAGCAACAAGAGAATACAGACCGTATTCTTCCTGCCCCATCATACGCAACATAAACGGTGTATAAAGCAATCCGATTATGTTGCTCATCAGAATAGTAAGATAAGATATCGCAGCTCCTGCCTTTAACTGATTCACTTTAAAATAGGTATTATTTATTCTTTGTTATTTTCCCTTTTATCCGGTTTCTTTTCCGATTCCGGTACCTCCATAGGTTTTTTCAATATATATGTATGATAATATGTCAGCATCATAGGCGCCAGCGGAAGTGCCATTATAATACCGAGCACACCGAAAAGCGTACCGCCTATTGTAAGACACAGCAAAATTATTGCCGGATTCAGACCCGTAACTTTATTCATTATGTTAGGAGTCAGTATGGTATCCTGAGTAACCTGTACTACGGTGAATAAGATAAGACAGAATACAATAAGCCTCCAGAAAGGAATTCCGGTATCCGCGGAATGCAGCCCGCACAAAAGAATCGTCGGGAAAAGACCTATAAACTGAGCATAAGGGATCATATTAAGCATACCTATGAATAATCCCAGAGGGATTGCAAGAGGTATTCCTATTATTAAAAATCCTATGCAGAAAAGCACTCCAACTATAGAGGCTATAAGACTCTGTCCTCTGAAGTAACGGCCTGTGCTATTAGCCAGATCGCTTATAACTTTCCTGACGCTTCCCTTCCAGCTTTCCGGAAGAAGATCAAAGAATCCATTTTGTATCTTCTCAAAATAAAGCATTATAAAAAAGCAGTACAGGAAGATGAACACAACGCTTATAAGAGTAAAAACCTTAAATACCGCTTTTGAAATGATATCTATAAGTTGTGGTATATGTCTCTTTACATATTCAAAAGCTTCTTTAGAGTTGAATTTCTCCTTATACTCCTTAAAATCCACAAAGCGTCCTATATAATCTCTGACTTGAGGAGGCAGATAGTCATCATCCTTTATATTTTCCTCAAACTTAATAATCAGATCTCCGGTTTTCTTAAACTCTGCTATTGTCGGAGGCACAAAAAGAAAAAACAATGCCGTCAGCACTCCCAGTATAAGTATGACAGTCGCAAGAATAGCAAGCAGTCGCACCTTCAGATGAAGTCTGTACTGAAAGAATCTTACAATCGGCATAAGCGCAGCCGCCAGAATCCATCCTATGATAAACGGAATCAGGGCATCTCTTATCCTGTAGCATATAAATCCGAATATTGCCACACAGACAGAAATGAAAAATATTCTCGCTACACGATCGAAAGTAAACTCTTTTTTGAAGAAAGAACTCATGTTTTTATTCTGTTATATTATTCTCGGCATTATAACACTCTCTGCAAAGAGGCTGATATTCACTCTTTTCCCCGAGAAGAACCTGTTTATCCTCATGTATAAGTCTGTGAGAGTAATTTGCGAGACTTCCGCATTTAAGACATATAGCATGTACTTTTGACACATCATCAGCTATTGCGCAAAGGTGAGGCATAGGTCCGAAAGGTTCTCCTTTAAAATCCATATCAAGTCCAGCAACTATTACCCTTACCCCTTTATTGGCAAGCTTACGACATACATCTACTATGCCACTGTCAAAAAACTGCGCTTCATCTATACCTACAACATCAACATTTTCAGACAGAAGAAGTATGCTTGCCGAATTTTCGACCGGCGTAGAGTGTATTGAATTGCTGTCATGCGAAACTACTTCACAGTCAGAATAACGCGTATCAATGCTCGGCTTAAATATCTCAACATTAAGTTTAGCTATTTTCGCTCTTTTCAGTCTTCTGATAAGCTCTTCCGTCTTACCTGAAAACATTGATCCGCATACTACTTCAATACTTCCTTTACGATGCATTTCTTTAAAAATCTTCTCCGAGAACATTATATATGTGTTTTTAGATTATTTATTAATAAGTTTATGGCAAAAATAACCCAAAAACGGTAGTTAAGTGTATTAATTAAGTAAATTATTACTCGACGATGAAGAAACTGTCTTTTATAATTATATTATTGCTTTCGATAGACTGCAGTATATTTTCCAATCCCGCTCTTGATAAATTCTTATCATCCAAATGTCTGAAAAATGCTTCAATAGGGATCTCAATTCACAATATCGACAACAATACGACAATCCTAGATTATCAGCAAAACCTGGCTCTTATACCGGCTTCCACGCTGAAACTTATTTCCACGGCGACGGCTTTATCGCTCAACGGCCCCGAGTATAAATATGAAACACAATTCGGTTATAAAGGTTTAATCGAGAACGGTGTACTTAAAGGAGACATAATAATAAAAGGGAGTGCCGATCCGTCTCTTCTTTCCGTTCATTTCTATAATAATGAAGAGCAACTCAGAAGCCGCCTTATCGCAGCAATGCGTAAAGCCGGTATCAAATCTGTTGAGGGACGCGTAATCTGTGACGAAACGATCCTAGACAATCAGGGAGTAAATCCGGCATGGACATGGGAAGATATGGGAAATTATTATGCTTCCGGAATTTACGGCATAAACTTCATGGACAACAGCTACAGTGTCACTTTCGACACGTCTAAAAAGGGGAAAAAACCTGAAATCATCTCCACGAATCCGGAAGTGACTTCTCTTGTGCTTAAAAATTATCTTCTTCCTCATGCTGCTAAATATGACAGCGCCTTCATTTATGGAGCACCCTATATAAACGAAAGATATATATTCGGAGCTATCCCTCAGAACCGTGAGAAATTTTCAATCCAGGGAGATATGCCGGAACCGGCACTTCAGTTTGCCGATTATATAAATAATGTGATAAAAAACGCCGGAATATCTATAAGCGGCCAACCGATAAGCGCAAGAATAGCAAAAGAAGAATCTATCATGGTTCCGGGTCTTGAAAGTGAATTGTTCACCTGGCAGTCTCCCGAGCTTTCTGAACTTATAAGAAAATGTAATTTTAAAAGTATTAATCTCTACGCTGAAGCCATTATACGTCTTGCTGCAGGGAAAAAGAACAATATCACTATTAATGAGTCTGTTGAAAAAACGCTGAATTACTGGAAAAGCAAAGGTCTTGACACATCCGGGCTTTTCATATATGATGGCAGTGGGCTTTCACCTCAAAATCGTGTTACAGCATCCTTTCTCACACAACTGCTTATACTGATGAAAGACAATGAAGAGTTTGTCAATTCACTTCCTCGCGCCGGAATGGAAGGGACCGTAAAAAGTTTCATGTCCGACTCTAAACATAAAGGCAACATAAAAGCCAAAAGCGGTACGATAAGAAACGTAAGAGCTTATTCCGGATATATCTACGGAAAACAGAACGTAGCTTTCACCGTACTTGTCAACGGTTACTCCTGCGGCCCCGGCGACATCCGGATTCTTATAGGAAAACTTCTTGAAGATCTTGATCTTTAAAACTCTCTTTTTCGCTTACGGAAAAATACATTTGCAGCTTAAGCATTGTTATCCGGAATTTACGTTATAAATTTTATTTTTATATTTACATCATATCATAATATAATTTTAATAAATACAGAATGAGAGTAGGTATTCTGACTTTTCACAACGGTACCAATTACGGAGGAACACTACAGGCATTCGCCACACAACAGACTATTGAAAACCTCGGACATGAAGCCGTTATAATAAACTATGCACCGCTTTCTTTCCGGGACCGTTTCTACAAATGTTTTACGACATCTGTAAAACCGCGCAATATACGGTCATATCTTCTTGATTATTTCAAAGAACCGGAATTCAGAAGATTCAGATCCTGCTATCTGAATCTCTCTCCCCGTTTTTATACAGAAAAGCAATTGCTTAAAAATATTTCAGAACTGAATCTTGATGCCTGTATAAGCGGCAGCGATCAGGTATGGAGTCCTTACATGGCACAAAACTGGGGAAAACCTTATTTTCAGAATCAATTTCCCGAAAATATCAGAAGAATAGCATATGCTGTAAGCTTTTCATGCACTGACTATCCGAAAGATGCTATGAATCTTGTCAGAGATGAAATTAAAAAATTTGCGTCAGTAAGTGTTCGCGAGACATCGGGCCTTAAGATCATGTCAGACAATAATATTGAAAATGCCGAAGTTATGCCCGATCCTACTTTTCTTTTTGATAGAAAAATACTTACCGATCTGGCAGAAAAAGGAAAATCAGAACTTATCACTAAAGAGCCATGTTTCAAAGATATTGCCGGAAATTACGTTTATTTCTATATCCTGCAGCAGAATCAGAAACTTATCGAAAATGTTGCTTCATATTATTCAGACAGAAAAAACAGTTTTTCATCAGGAAATGTCATAAACTCCGAAAAACTTAATTTCCGCTTCGAAGGTGTCGAAGAATGGCTGGCTCATATTGCCAACAGTAAATTTGTGGTCACTAATTCCTTTCACGGTGCTGTATTTTCTCTGCTTTTTCATAAACCTTTTATCCTTATTCCTGTAGAAGGCAAACTGTCTGGAATGAACGACAGAATAATGACACTTGCCGAAAACTTCGGTCTTAAGGAGAGAATACTGAATGATTTCGATTCTGAAAAAATAAAAGCTATAGAAAATTCAAAAATCAACTGGAAAGATATTGATCTTAAAATAGAAAATTTAAGAAATAAAGGAATGGATTTCCTTAAATCCGCTCTGGAAGAATAAATCGATATAAAAAAGTAAAGCATAGCCTCAATAAAAATCCGGCTATGCTTTATTTTTTTATCATTTTCATTCTGCTGAAAATTCTTTTATTCTCTGCTCATCTGTAAGCTTACATATCATAAGGACTCCGTCATGTTCGGCTATTATATATCCGCTCAATCCCTGAAGTACGGCTTTCTTTCCTGAAGGCAGATGGACCATGCAGTTGTCTGATTCTATCATTCTGACTGAATCCCCGATAATGGAGTTTTGCATCTGATCAGATCCGATAAGAGTATGAAGAGAACCCCATGTTCCAAGATCGCTCCATCCGAAGTCAGCAGGAAGGACATATATGTTATCTGCTTTCTCCATTACGGCATAGTCGATCGATATGGCACGACATTCGGGAAATTTATCATTAATAATATCCTGCTCTTTTTCGGTATAATAAAAAGGAGAAACTTCATCAAAAACCGACATTATATCAGGTACGTATGTACGCAATGAATCAATCACTGTATTGATATTCCATAAAAATAAACCGGAATTCCAGTAATAATTTCCTTCTCTGATATATTTCATAGCGGTCTCAGAATCCGGCTTTTCACGGAAAGCTGCTACTGAAAGCACCTGTTTATCGTCTTCTGAACTTTTTCCGCTCTGAATATATCCGTATCCTGTTTCGGGACGTGTAACATGCATTCCAAGTGTAAGAATTCTTTTCCCTCCCGATACAAAATCAAGACCTCTGGTTATCACCCTGCGAAACTCTTCCTCATCTGTTACTATATGATCAGAAGGGGTTATTATAAGATTTGCATCAGGATATTTTGCAGCTATTTTCGAACTTACATAAGCTATGCACGGAGCAGTATTACGCATACATGGCTCAAGAAGTATATTAGACAGCGGTATTCCGGGAAGCTGTGTTCTGATATGCTCTTTATATTTTGCCGAAGTAACAACCCATACATTCTCTATAGGTACAATGTCACCGAATCTGTCGACAGTCTGTTGGATCATTGTCTTTCCCGACCCCGTGATATCGATAAATTGCTTAGGGCGGTCAGGCGTTGACATCGGCCAGAAACGTGATCCGATACCACCCGCCATTATTATCAAATGGTTATTATTCATAGTAATGAATTATTGTAGCTAATAATATGTTTTTGTCTCTACATATATGACCTGAATACTAAATAATCAATTATGAAGTATTGCGCAAATGTAGGCAATATGTTTTTTTCTGAAACAAATAAAAAGATTCTTTGCCTCAAATATATGAATATAACATAAAGCACGCAGTTTTTATCTCTTTATCTTATAAACAAAAAAATTGCAGAGCGAACTCTGCAATTTCATATATAGATTAATTATCACTGTCGAATTTGTATGTTATTGTTCCGCTTTGTGTTGAAACACCTTTCTTTGTTTCAAATAAAGCTTTCTTAGCAGCAGCCAAAGCACTGTTTCTCAGTTGTCCCGATGAAGTCGTCGTTCCCTGTCCAACTATTGCGCTTATCACTTTTCCGTCTTCATTAACGGTTATGTTCACTACCACTACACCCGACTCATTTACTGAAAATGCAGGTTTTGGCAGTCCGCCCGTTATACTGCGTCCTCCAAGATCATAACTTCCGTATCCCGCGCTTCCTTTGGGAGCGCCCTGGTCGGAGTTTCCTGACGGAGATCCCTGATTATGCTGTCCGGCCTCTGTAGTTCCCGTACTTCCTGCTTCCGTTGCCGAATTCTGAAAAACATTGGTAACGCGGTTTTTGATATCACGTTCCTTTCGTTCTCTTTCCTCAGCTTCTTTTCTGAGTCTTTCCTCTTCAGCCTTTCTTTTCTCTTCTTCTATCCTTTTCTGGCGTTCCTCCTCCTCTTTTTTCTTCTTTTCTTCATTCTCGAGATTTACCGATTCCTCAAGATTCTGAGAAAGGAGCTGTTCCTTCACCTCTTTTACAGGCTCAGTCTTAACAGGCATAATCTCCTTTTGCGGAGTTACGACAGAAGATGAAGTAACCGATTTATTAGGGACATCGGCACCTACATTCTCTATTCCTATCATGACCATTATCCCCTCTTCATCCTGTGGCGGCTGATAAGGAAATTTCAGATATAACAGCAATAATAATAATACAAGGTGAAACCCGACGGTTCCGATTATACCTATGCCTTTATTTTTTATCATAAGATTAATTTATAAATATTGTCAGTAAAAGAAATTCGGTGATGATCAACATCGGTCAGTGCGGCCGTAGTTAATTCACTGGTCTGGTCGCTATGACCATCTTGAATTTATTTTCGTTCGCAATATTTAAAATCCTGACAACTTCTTTATAGGGAACCGATTCATCGGCATATAAAGCCACATACATTTCCGGTTCTTTATCCTGACATTCAATAAGAAAAGGAGTGATCTGCTCGAAAAGCACCATTTTCTCTCTCTGATTTCCGAAAGCCACATAATAGTTAAGATCCTTATCTATTGTGACCCTTGTCATAGGAGAGGCTGAAGTCTGTTTTTTGCTTTGTGGTAAAAGTATCTTTATGGCATTTGGAAAGACCACGGTTGAAGTCACCATGAAGAATATCAACAAAAGAAAAATGACATCCGTCATCGACGACATACTGAAAGACGCCTCTACCTTATTTCTTCTTTTAAGTGCCATAGATTATTTTATTGGTTCGTTCAACATATCCATAAATTCCATCGATTTGGACTCCATTGTATTGACAAGAGAATCCACTCTTGAAATCAGGATATTATAGGCAAACATAGCTATGATACCTACGATAAGGCCGGCTACCGTTGTGGTAAGAGCCTGATAAATACCGGCTGAAAGAAGAGTAATATCAGCATTATTGCCCGCGCTGGCCATATCATAGAAAGCGCGCACCATACCTGTTACAGTTCCAAGGAAACCGATCATAGGTGCTCCGGCCGCAGTTGTTGCCAGAAGAGAAAATCCTTTTTCAAGTTTGGCAACTTCAAGGTTACCCACATTCTCTATTGATACAAGTACATCCTGCATAGGACGGCCCAGACGGGTAATACCTTTCTCTATCATATTTGAATAAGGAGTCTTAGATTTTTTACACAGAGAAAGAGCAGAGTCTATCTGACCACTGTGAATGAAATCTTTTATCTTATTCATAAAATCAGTATCTTCTTTAGCTACCGAATGAATATAAGTCATTCTTTCGACAAATATATAGATTGAAAGAATTGACAATAAGATAAGAGGAATCATAAGCCATCCCCCGGCTACCGCGAGGCTCCAGAAAGACAATCCTGTTTCAGGCTGAGAAATATTTGAAAATTCGGGCAGAGCATTCATACTGTCCGTTACTGTGCTAACATTTAAAAATCTCATAATGTGACTGTTTCTTTGCGTTTATTTTGACAAGATAATAAAAATTAATCTTAATCTATGTTACATTAAACATTCTTTATATTTTATAATTGTTTCTTCGATACCCATATATAAAGCATCGGAAATCAGCGCATGTCCTATAGAAACTTCATCAAGAAAAGGAATGTTCTCATGAAAATATTTCAGGTTTTCAAGATTCAGATCATGGCCTGCATTGATACCCAATCCCAGCTTATGAGCAAGCTGAGCCGCACGGACAAAAGGTTCGATTGCTGCTTCCGGATTTTCAGGATACTGAGTGGCATAAGGTTCCGTATAAAGTTCGATTCTGTCGGTTCCTGTCTTGGCAGCATATGTTACCATCTCCTCATCAGCATCAACAAAAATAGATGTTCTTATTCCTGCACGCTGAAACTCTTCTATTATCTCTGTAAGAAAAGTCAGGTTTTCTTTTGTGTTCCAACCCGCATTCGACGTTATCGCATTGTGTGCATCCGGAACAAGTGTAACCTGATTCGGCTTAACCTTTAGAACAAGTTCATTAAAAGATTTTATGGGATTTCCTTCAATATTGAATTCTGTCTTGATAACAGGACGTAATGCCAATACATCGTTATAACGTATATGTCTTTCATCCGGACGTGGATGAACGGTTATACCTTCCGCTCCGAACTTTTCGCAGTCTATTGCAAATTTTACCACATCAGGAATATTCCCGCCTCTTGCATTACGAATAGTCGCTATCTTATTGATATTAACACTTAACTTTGTCATCTGTGATATTAATCAGTTTGAATTTATATTGATCGTTATTTAACAATCTAAAACAGGACTAAATAGTTACCGGCATTTTATATTAACACAAAACTTGTAATTATTTAATAAACCTGGAGCTTTAGACAGGTGCAAAAATAAGTTATTTGGTCTATTTATCTGTGTTAAGTCTATAAAGATTTTAGTCATTTTTCTAAATAATTTTTATTGATTTTAAATCATATATGCAACTTAACATATATTATCACATATCTTTATTACATTTAACCCTTAAGCGGTATTCTCATTTCTTTATATAAACCGTATATAATATCTAAAAGAGAGTATAGGGGAATGTTTCCGCAAAATGTTATTTTATTAAGTATAATACTTTTTGTTATTTAAGAATGATAAAAATTGCAATCTTCGGCAGCTGCCATCAAATTAATAGTGCTAAACATATAAAACAGCTTTTCACTTTACTGAAAGAAAAAAATGTTAATGTGCTTATTGAAAAAGATTTCTGCGATTATCTGTATAATAAATTTCAGATCGATATTCTGGAAGATATAATAACAGATAAAAATTTTGAAGCTGATTTCGCTATAAGCATTGGAGGAGACGGCACATTCCTTCGCACTGCAAGATATATAGGCGATAAGAATATCCCTATTCTGGGGATTAATTCCGGGAGACTTGGATTTTTGGCTGATGTGCCTCTTGACGGCATAGAAACTGCTCTTGAAAAACTATGGAGAGAGGATTATCATATTGAAGAACGTTCGCTTCTAGAGATGTACATTGATGGTTATAGTGAGAATTATATAAAATATGGCTTAAACGAAGTCGCAATACTTAAACAGAATAATTCTTCGATGATAACCATAAGAGTGGATATCAATACATATTATCTCAATACCTATGAAGCTGACGGTCTTATCGTATCTACTCCTACCGGCTCTACTGCTTATTCTCTTAGCGTAGGCGGTCCAATAATAGAACCGGCAACCAACAATATGGTTATCTCCCCTGTCGCTCCACATTCGCTTACTACCAGGCCTCTTGTCATTTCGGACAATTATACATTAAGAATAGATGTTGAAAGCCGCTCTGAGTCGTTTCTTGTTTCGGTAGACGGAATTTCATATTCTCTTAAACCGGAAAACTACATTGTTATAAAGAAAGCTCCTTATAAAATAAATGTGGTGAAGCTGAACGGACATACTTTTTATGACACACTTCGTGACAAACTTATGTGGGGCGTTGACCGCAGAATCTGATTATTTTGATTTTCACATATTATATAATGACGAATCCGGTTTCTGAAGATTCGTCATTTTTTTATTATTTTCCCTTAAAAAAGGCAATCCAGCCTTAAAAAGATTTTTTTTTGCTTTTTCGTGAATTTTTCTTCAAAATATGTTGTAAAACAGAAAAACTATCTTACCTTTGTAGTGTGTTATTAAGGTTACGCGTGTTAAGAGCGTATTATTTAGGTATTTTAAAATTTTATTATTATGAAAGCGATCTTAAAATTGATCAAGTTCTATGAGCTTTGTAACAAGCAGAACATTTTATTAAAATGGGGTTATTCTTATAAAGGATAATACCTTTTTTTTTGCCCCTACGCGAATCATAAGATTCGGGCAGAGGCTTTTATTTTTAAATATTTTCCATTATATATATTTCATTATTCTCAAGAGGACAAATTAAGGTTATCTGATTTTCAGATAGCCTTTTTTTATTGCCTTATATCCTCTGTAATTATTATTTAACTCAAATGTTTTAAAAGTTAAAACCATAAACAATATCATATTTTTCATTGTTAGAGTAATATATCTAAAATATATTAGAGATGGAAAATAAAATTATTTTAGTTCGTGACTCTATAGGAGGAAAAGGACTTGACCTTGCAAAAGATTTACTTGGGAAAAAAGTAAAAGTTATGATTAATGGCCCTGAGCAGGAAAAAGTTATTGAAACTATGCAGGCTCTTGCCAAAGATTATTGCGCTGATTTGATTTATGGTGTTCCCGGCACTATTATGTCAGTAGAAGAATATGAAAAATTCTATTCTACTCCTAAAATTAGTGAAGTTGTCGAAGCATAATCAATTAAGATAATATTATTAATAATAATCCTCCGGTTACAGACTTAAGGTTTGTAGCCGGAGGATTATTATTTCATATAAGAAATGTATATATATAAATAAAGGGCTAACTTCACAGTTAGCCCTATATATTTAAATTCAGATAAACTGAATATGATTTAAAATACCTCGTGTTTTTCTCGTTTTCGTATTAGACCTAAGTTCAGGTTGTGTTATTTAAGGTATTGTGTTATGGTTGTATTATTTAAGGTGCTACAAATATAAGGCAACAATTCTCAGCTTGCAATACATTAATTGATGTTCTATAACATAATTCGTATTATAACATTAATTTATTTGAAAATCATATATAAAACATTTACCTGAGAGCTTGTTGCACTGCAAGTTAAATGCATTTTTATTAATAAAAAAAGAATACAAAGATTTAATTTATACCTTTGTATTGTTTTAAAACATATTATTATGTCAACATATAAAGAAGATAACAGAAAAGTTACCACTCATCGCCTTATAGAAATGAAGGCAAGAGGAGAAAGAATATCAATGCTTACAGCTTACGACTATTCTATGGCTAAGGTCATAGACGAATCCGGAATGGATGTGATTCTTGTAGGCGACTCTGCTTCAAATGTTATGGCCGGTAACGTCACTACATTACCTATCACACTTGATCAGATGATCTATCACGGTGAATCTGTAGTTAAAGGTGTGAAAAGAGCTCTTGTAGTAGTCGATCTTCCGTTCGGTACATATCAGGGTAACTCAAAAGAAGCTCTTTCATCTGCTATCAGAATAATGAAAGAAACCGGAGCTGACTGTGTTAAGATGGAAGGTGGATCTGAAATCAGAGAATCGATAGAGCGTATACTTACAGCCGGAATTCCTGTTATGGGACATCTTGGTCTTACTCCTCAGTCTATAAATAAGTTCGGCACTTATGCTGTAAGGGCAAAAGAGGAAGCTGAAGCAAACAAACTTATCGAAGATGCGATGATGCTTCAGGAAATCGGATGTTTCTCTCTTGTTCTTGAAAAAATCCCTGCTTCTCTTGCAAAAAAGGTTTCAGGAAATCTTTCCATACCAACTATCGGTATCGGAGCAGGAAACGGATGCGACGGACAGGTGCTTGTAATGCACGATATGCTTGGTCTTAACAAAGGTTTCTCTCCAAGATTCCTTAGAAGATATGCTGATCTTCACACTATCATTACTGATGCTGTGAAACATTATATATCTGACGTTAAGAGCGGCGATTTCCCTAACGAAAACGAGCAGTATTAATACATATATACTTACGACAACCGGCGGAATTAAATATCTCAAAATTTAATTCCGCCGGTTTTTTTATTTACTTATTTTGAATGCAAATCCTTATAGATCACTTAAAGCCTTATCCAGCCATTCAAAACGATTGTTAAGCCAGTCCTGCAGATATTGGACTTCTTTTTCAAAAGAATCAAAGACAACATAATTAGGCCATACAGATACACCAAGATAATTCCATTTTCTGTTATCTTCTTCTCTTGCCTTATCTATAATAAGTGACTGCATTTTAATATATGAAGAAAGATAGTTTTTGTTAGTTTTCATCTTCCGGAAACGCTCTTTCACAAGCGCGGCAAAAACAGGATCTTCAAAAAGACGCTCTAACCATACTGAACGTTTTACCCAGAAACCTTCAAAAGATTCACATCCGTTATAATTACAATTACCAAAAGCTATATCAAAATCCCATACCGGTCCCATCTTAAGTTTGCCACCGGGTATAATGTGCATAAAGCAACTTGAAAAAAATCTGGCATCATTATTTTTAGAAAGTTCATTTACGATATACCAGTCCGCGAAACTCTCTGCATCAATATACTTCGCATATCCGGAATCAGGATCGGCGAAACCGGAACTATATATCACATTCTCAATTTGATTTATATGCCTGCTTATCCATTCATAACGCTCTGAACCCGGATCGACATCGGTATCTTTGAATGTAAAATTCAATCGCTTTGTTGAAAAATAAAGTTCATCGGATTCAATGCGGTCGGATGGTGTAATCTCAATCACATATCCTGTCTTTCCGACATTTATCCTGTCGGGAGAAACCTTAAGATGTTCTGTTATGGCATATATCCCGGAATATTCTCCGTTAGTGTATAGATCACAGAACTGCATGCGCGGAGTGTATTCCAAATCTGTCAGCGATGATATTTTAAAAGCTAAAGCATTTCTCAGAGATGTACGATCGGTATAGTTTGCCAGCAATGCCCAATCCTTATCAGCAGGCATACCTCCCACTTCCTGTTTTGCATCAAGTTTTAACCGGTAAGGTTTCTTTGGCAGTTGCCAGGTACTGTTTCCTCTTCCTCTTATCCTCATGCTTCCTTCCGATTCCGGAATATAAGAACAGCCTTCAAGTCGAAAAAAGCCGTTTAAATAATCTTTTTTTGAAGTTATGGCTTTACGTCCTTCTGTTGTCAGAGATAAAACAGGAATATTATTATACCAGGTGATAAAAACTTCATATTCTTTTTTTTCTCCGAGATAATCTTCAACTATAAATGTAGGATAAGTTGAAAAATCAATATTTTGTCCGAATATCCCTTCATTATTTACATTTATTCTTTTACCATCACGCGTCAGGGCATACAAACTGCATCCCTCATATATAACATGAGGTGTAAAAGACAGATTATCCGTTCTGTAGGGAATAAAAGCTTTGATATAATTGTTATCATTATCAATTTCACAATAGATATCATTTATCAGCTGATCAGGATTATCTTTCTGTTTCAGACAAAAACTATTAATCATCTTGGCTGACACCGGTTTTGGTTTCTGAGTTATAATAACAGTATCCTTTTGAGACAAATCGGTTGTGTTGAAATATATTACGGACTTTCTGTATTCTGCAGATAGATTTTCCAAACATATAAAACTGACTGAATTAAATTTTTTTCTGCTATTGTCAGATATGATCCACTCTTCTTCTGAATCTATATTATATTCGAACTCTATATCGGAATTAACGAAAAACTCAAGAGTATCACCCTCCGACGATACGGAATAGAGCATATTGTTTTCTCCAAAAATTACATCTTCAAGTCCGGATTGTCTGAACTTTAGGCTTCTGTGGTTTCCATCATTGCATGTAATAACAATTTTTGCATCCCTCTCTGTTGTAGATCTATTTTGCTCATATGCAAAGGTTAATATATCATATCTTTCAGATGATATTTCAGAAACAGAAAGCCAGGAAGAATCACTCTGTATATTTATCGCATATTCATAATTGCTTCGTACATATATATTTATTTTTCCTGCTTTTGATGTTAAATAAGAATCGCCATTATAAAATACTTCAAAACTCTGACTTACATCGTCATTACAGGACGTGAATAATGTAAGAAGATTAATTATTAACATGGAAATCAGAAAGACTTGCCTCATAGATATTTATTAAACCGTTATGCTATTTATTAAAAGTTTACAAAACTAATATATATGTCTCATTTTGACGAAAATGCTGAGTACCGGTTAATATTATTTATATTATCAGTCACAAAATTCAACATATGTCCAAACGGAT
>CAMTON010000023.1 GCA_947074105.1 uncultured Bacteroidales bacterium | reverse complement strand
ATATTATCACCGTACAGTTGTCATATTAACATCGTACGGATGTACGAAATCCGCTTTTTCGGATTCCCGAAGGTGCCTGAATGTATCTTATAATTATTTGAGACTCTGTTTTGGTTTGTGTAACGTGTTGGCTATCAGGTGTGTGCGCCTTTTGAGTCCTGTATAATGATATGAGATGTAAAGGGAGGATAAAAACTCTTTGATTTTCATTTTCAATAATACTTTTGTTACAGGAAATATCAAAAAAACACATTATTATGGATACGACAAACATACATTGCGACATGACTATTATCTATAAAGATTATAGGAAAGCAGTTGAAAATTTCTTTTTCTCAAGGATTCAAAACCGTATGGATTCAGAAGATATGACACAGGATCTGTTTATAAGACTTATGGATTATGACCGTATGTTAAGAGCAGATACGGTAAAGTCGTTCATTTTTACAATCGCCCGTAATATGATTATCGATTACTACCGTCATTTTTATAAAAGACTCGAAGTTGAAGATTATGTGATTCAGCAGGAAAAGAATGTTTGTTATGAAATGGAGCAAAAAATAATAGCGAGAAACATCGAAAGTTTTGAGCAGAATAAACTGAAACTTTTTCCGCCACAGCGTAGAAAGATATATTATCTGAACCGATATAAAGAGTATTCCGTAAATGAGATTTCAGAAGAGATGTCGATAAGCAAAAGGACAGTGGAGAATCATCTCAGAATAGGTCGCAAAGAGATGAGAGAGTATCTTAGAAAAACTTTGTAGGTTAAGGATTAAAGAATATATATGTTTCTTTAAAAATGAATTAAATGCAATTTCTGTTAATTTTATTATCTGAATAACTAATACTGGTCAGATAAAAATCAATAATATGAAAATACGAAATATAATAACATTATTACTTGTCTCTTTTTACGTCAACAGTGGTTTTGCGGATGTATCGCAGGCCTATAATCCGGATCTTGGGAACGGTTATTATCAAAATCCCGTAATACATGCCGATTATAGTGATCCTGACGTAGTAAGGGTAGGCGATGATTTCTATATGACAGCCAGCAGCTTCAACTGCATACCTGGGATTCCGATACTTCACAGCAAAGATCTCGTAAACTGGGATCTTGTGAATTATGCGCTAAAGGAGCAGATACCTGCAGGATTTTATGATAAACCGCAACACGGGAAAGGTGTATGGGCTCCTTGTATAAGATATAATGACGGTATATATTATATCTATTGGGGAGATCCCGATTTCGGGATATATATGATTACCGCGACAGATCCTCTGGGAGAATGGAGCAAACCTCATCTTGTAAAAGAGGGAAAAGGCATGATTGATCCGACACCGTTGTGGGATGACGATGGTAAAGCCTATATGGCTTATGCCTGGGCTGCAAGCCGTATCGGAATCAACAGTATCATTGTAATGAATGAGATGACACCTGACGGAAAGTCACTGACAGGCAATCCTGTAATGGTATTTGACGGAAATGAAGGTGCTAACCATACTGTTGAGGGTCCGAAACTATATAAACGTGACAGTTGCTACTACATTTTTGCTCCGGCAGGAGGTGTGGAAAACGGTTGGCAGCTTGCTATGCGATCAAAGAATATTTATGGCCCTTATGAATCAAAAGTGGTTATGGAACAGGGTTCGACCAGTATCAACGGTCCTCACCAGGGTGCATGGGTAGATACTCCTTTTGGGGAGAACTGGTTTGTTCATTTTCAGGATAAAGGTGCTTATGGAAGAATCATTCATCTTAATCCGCTCAAATGGGAAAAGGGATGGCCTGTCATAGGAATTGATAAAAACGGCGACGGATGCGGAGAGCCTGTCTCAAAACATAAGAAACCGGTAACTGCATCTAAGGTCACAAATGTTACTCCGCCGGTTTCGGATGAATTCAATACTAAGAATCCCGGTAAGCAATGGAGCTGGCATGCCAATTATCAGTCTTCTTTCGGTTTCCCTTCTAATATGGGTTTTATGCGTCTGTATTCTTACCGTGATACTATTACAAATTTATGGGAAGTCCCATCACTTTTTCTTCAGAAGTTTCCGGCTGAAGAGTTTACTGCGACAACAAAACTTCGCTTTGCTTCAAAATCGGAAGGTGAAACAGCAGGTCTGCTGGTAATGGGTTGGGATTATGCTTATCTGGCTCTCGAAAGGAATGGTGATTATTTTGATCTTGTCTATGCTTCGTGTAAAGATGCCGAACAGAAAAATCCGGAAGTGACCGAAAGACTTGTGAAGGATATAAAGGGAAAATATATGGAGGGAGGGAAATTCCCGTCTCTGAACCTTGATATCTGGCTGAGAGTAAAGGTTTCCAAAGATGCCGTATGCAGATATTCTTATAGTCTTGACGGGAAAAAATATAAGGAGATACCCGGAGAATTCAAAGCACGCCAGGGAAAATGGATAGGTGCCAAATTAGGACTTTTCATTCTTAACCCGACTTTAAGAGGTGACAACGGATGGCTCGATATAGACTGGTTCAGAGTGACCGAATAGAATTTACCATGATATAATAAAACATTATTTATACACGACTTTTATGATTAATAAAAAGATTGGATTAGGACTGCTGACATCACTTTTCTTACTGACAGGATGTGCTGATGAAAACAAAGTGCAGACAGAAACAAAGAGATCGCTTGATTATTGTATAACACAGACTAAAAGAACACTTACCGAACTCGAAAATAACGGAGAAGGTTTGATAGATTATACTCTTATGCCCCGGAATATAAGTGACACATCTTCTTCATGGCATTGCCGTAAGGCAACAAAAGAGGAGTGGTGTGCAGGCTTCTGGCCCGGAATCTTATGGTATGGATATGAGTATTCCGAAGATGAAGAACTTCTGAAAGAAGCTGAGAATTTTACCGGTTCACTTGAGTTTCTGAGTAATATTCCGGCATATGACCATGATCTGGGTTTTCTTGTATTCTGTTCATACGGAAACGGTTACAGGCTTACGGGAAATCCGGAATATAAAAAGATTATCTTAAGAACAGCAGATACTCTGGCAACTCTCTTTAATCCGACTGTAGGAACCATGCTTTCATGGCCCAGGGAATGTGAGCCGAACGACTGGCCTCATAATACGATTATGGATAATATGATAAATCTTGAAATGCTTTTCTGGGCAGCAAAGAACGGAGAGAACAAATATCTTTATGATGTAGCAGTCGCTCATGCAGATAAGACTATGGAGTGTCATTTCAGAGATGATTATACAAGTTATCATGTTGCTGTTTATGATACGATCACCGGAAATCTGATAAAAGGTGTAACACATCAGGGATATGATGACACTTCGATGTGGGCGCGTGGACAGGCATGGGGAATCTACGGTTATACTGTGGTTTACCGTGAAACCGGTGATCCGAAATACCTTGATTTTGCGGAGAAGATCACAGATGTGTTTATTTCCGGGCTTCCTGAAGATAAGATCCCTTACTGGGATTTTAATGATCCGAAAATTCCTGACTCTCCAAGAGATGCTTCTGCGGCTGCTATTGTTGCTTCTGCTCTAATTGAACTGAGCGATTATGTGAGAGCTGAAAAATCGGAGCTTTATTTTGATACAGCTAAGGCTATGATTTCATCATTAAGTTCAGAGAAGTATATATGCGGAGAGAGCAAACCTGCTTTTCTTAATCACAGTACAGGACATAAGCCTAACGGTTCGGAAATAGATGCGTCAATAATATATGCCGATTATTACTATATGGAGGCATTGTTGAGATTAAAAAAGAAATCATAGCATGGCTATTTATTAATAAAATAAATGTGTATTTTAAATTAAATCCTCTTACCGTCACTGTGAAGTGTATGGTAAGAGGATTTAATCTTTTTGTAAGACTGTAATCTATAATCGTATAGAGAATTTTTTCAGTCGTTCATCAAGCATCTCTTCAGGTACTATTTCTTTGATGATATCAGCAACGGCATTTATCATTTTTTCTTTAATGAAGTCTTTCTCTATTACCAGCGATACTTCACGAACGGCAGGAGGATTCTCTATCTGCCGAACATTTTTTAATTGACTTTCTGTGAGAAATTGAAGATGAAGCTCCGGAATTACTGAATAACCTCCGTTCTTATCAACAATTCTTATCAGTGTATCAATGCTACCGGCTTCATAAACCTTATTGTAGATCCTGAAATTATTGCAGAAGTTGAAAGTCTGATTTCTAAGACAATGCCCTTCATGGAGAACCCATATATCTTCCGGAGGCATATTGTCGGCAGAAAGAGGTTTGTCTTTATTGGGATTGTCTTCGGAGAAATATGCAACAAACTTTTCATAATACAGAGGTATTTCAAGAAGATTCTCATTATTAAGAGGTGTGGCTGCAATCATTATATCAATATTCCCCTTTGTTATTTCTTCAATAAGAGTCTGAGTTCTCATCTCAGATATTGTAAGATTGATTTTTTTATGCTTTCTGTTGAAATTATATATGAATCCCGGCACGATATATGGTGCGAGAGTAGGGATGATGCCGATATGCAGATCACCGCTCATTGTTCCTGTCTCGCTGATTACCAGTTCTTTTATCTTCTTAATTTCAACTAAAGTCTGTTCCGCTTGTTTAATTATACGCAGGCCTATTGCCGTAGGTTCAACGGGATGTTTGTTTCGGTCGAATATCTTTATTCCGAGCTCATCTTCTAATCGTTGAATCATGGTACTTAGGGTAGGTTGAGTTACTCCACACTTCTCTGAGGCGGTAACAAAATGCCTGTATTTATTTACGGCAACAATATATTCCATCTGTTGTATAGTCATATAATATAGATGTTATGAATATTGATATAGATTTTATCAGTTTGATTTATATTCTTTGTTGTTCTACTTTTGTAATGTAAAACAAAACAAATAGAATAAAAATAAATACTTAACAATTAAAATTTGAAATTATGTCACTAATCGGAAAAGAAATCGTACCATTCAGTGTTGAAGCATTCGTAAATGATTCATTCAAAAAAATCTCTAAAGAAGATGTTCTTGGAAAATGGAGTATTTTCTTCTTCTATCCGGCAGACTTCACATTTGTCTGTCCAACAGAGCTTGAAGACCTTGCGGACAAATATACTGACTTTCAGGAAGCAGGATGTGAGATTTATGCAGTTTCTTGCGATACTCATTTCGTTCACAAAGCATGGCATGACACTTCGGATACAATCAAAAAAATCAAATATCCAATGTTAGGAGATCCTACAGCTACACTTGCCCGCGGATTTGATGTTATGATTGAGAGCGTAGGTGTTTCTGAAAGAGGAACATTCGTTGTAAATCCTGAAGGAAAAATCGTAGCTTATGAAGTTGTGGCAGGAAATGTTGGCAGAAACGCTGAAGAACTTCTTCGTAAACTTCAGGCACTTCAGTTTGTAGCATCTCATGATGGTGAAGTATGTCCTGCAAAATGGAAAAAAGGAGCAGAAACATTGAAACCGAGCATTGATCTTGTAGGAAAAATTTAATAATATATCTACAGATTGGGAACCGGTGTCTTAAAAGCCGGTTCCCTTTTTATTTAATAAGGATTTATCGCATCATAATTTCTTAAAGTATCATCAAACCGTAATTTTTATTGAATATATCTATACTCTTTAATCATAAAATCAATATAATATGTTAGATCAGTCATTAAAAGAGCAGGTGAGATCTCTTTTCTCTTCGCTCGAAAATCAATATATATTAAAAGTTATAGCTTCCGAAAATAACTCTGAAAGAGATAATCTTGTTTCATTGATTTCAGAGTTGTCAGATACTTCTGATAAAATTTCAGTAGAAGTGGAGTCAGGAGATTCACTGGAACTTAAGATTTATAAAAACGGTGCTCCTGCAGGATTTCTGTTTAAAGCGGTGCCTACAGGTCATGAATTTACAACTCTTCTTCTTGGAATCCTTAATCTGGATGGTAAAGGAAAAAATTTCCCGGATGATCTTGTCGCAAACCGTATTAAAGCGCTGAAAGGAGATATTCTTATTAAAAGTTTTATTTCTCTTACTTGTACTAATTGTCCTGAAGTTGTTCAGACAATAAATATGATGACAATAATTAATCCGCGTATAAGACATGAGATAATTGATGGTGCATTATATGAAGAAGAAGCTAAGGCGCTTAATATTCAGGCAGTACCTACGGTTTTTGCCGGTGATAAATTGCTGACTGTCGGCCGTACACCTCTTGCTGAGATTCTGGATAAACTTGAACAACAGTACGGAAAAGACGAAAGTGCGGTAAACAACGTACCTGTAAATAAAAGTTATGATGTTCTTATCATCGGAGGCGGCCCTGCGGGAACTTCGGCAGCAGTATATTCTGCGAGAAAAGGTCTTAAAGTCGGAATAGTGGCAGAACGAATGGGAGGTCAGATTCTTGAAACAGATGCTATTGAAAATATGATTTCAATCATCAACACTACAGGAAAACAGCTGGCCGATAATATGGGGCTTCATATAAGTGATTATCCCGTGGATATTCTTACAAACAGAAGAGTGGAGGATATTGAGATAAAAGAGGGTCAGAAAGTGATCCGTACAAATCTTGGAGAGGAAATCTCAACACCTGCTCTTATTGTTGCGACAGGTGCAAGCTGGAGAAAACTTGGAGTTCCCGGAGAGAGTGATTATATCGGTTCAGGAATAGCATTTTGCACTCATTGCGATGGACCTTTCTATAAAGGAAAGAAAGTGGCTGTAATCGGAGGCGGTAATTCAGGTCTTGAAGCTGCGATTGATCTTGCTTCGATAGCAACTCATGTAACCGTACTTGAATATGGCAGTGATCTTAAGGGAGATCAGGTATTACAGGAAAAACTTAAGGCATTGAAAAATGTTACGATTCTTACTCAGGTTCAGACTACCGAGATTAAAGGAGATGGAAAAAAGGTAACCGGACTTGAATATAAGAACCTTAAGGATGATGCTGTAACTGATATTGTTGTTGACGGAGTATTTATACAGATTGGATTAAGACCTAACAGCGGAGTTTTCGATAAAGTAGTGGAAATCAACCGTGCAGGAGAAATCATTATAGATGCTAATTGCCGTACTAATATTCCTGGTATTTATGCTGCCGGTGACGTGTCTACTGTTCCGTTTAAACAAATAATAATTGCTATGGGTGAGGGCGCTAAAGCTTCATTATCAGCTTTTGATGACAGGCTTAAAAACAAACTTCTTGGCTAATTAATAAAAATTTCCCGGAGTAAAGTTATTGTCAGAATTAAGGAGGATAAGTTTCGCATTAAAAGGGTATTGATTACAGAGAAAACTTGTTTTTTTAATGTGTTGTAATATAGTGGTGGTTTAGCATTAGAAAGGAATTGATTATAGAGAAAACTGTATCCTGATTAGGTTACTGATATAAATGACTTTTGAATTAATGTTGTCAATTCCCGAATCGGCTCATGAAGGATATTATTTCTTTTATGAGCCGATTTCTTATATTAAATAATATACCATCAATCATTTCTGAAAATATCCTGTATCTGAATTTGTATAAAACTTATATTTCTGTTTCTGAAAATACATCTGTAAACAGTAATTCTGAAAATTAATTCTGTTTCAATATCTGTATATAATATGAAATATATACTTTTAAATATTGAATTTACAAAACGGGGAATTATGTCATTACAAGCAGATATTATGACTTTGCAGACGGAATATAAAAAGGCAAAACGTTGTTCCGATTATCTGGCAAAGCGTATCACTATTGAAGAAGTAAGCATCGAAAAAGTAAAAAATGCTCTTGATGCGACTAAGTTTATCTATGATTATAATAACAGAGTTGATCGGTTGATTGACAAGATGTATGAATCTTGTGAGAATCGTTTTATGATTGACAGGGTAAGACTTATGAAAATTATGAAGAAAGGATAGAAAAAAAGAATATGCCGGAAAAGAAAACTGCAGCTCTGAAATAGAATATATTAAATAGATGAGTTAAGAGGCAAAACCGGAAATTAGAATAGGAACTGGTAACAAACCGGATATAAAAAAACAAATAGAAATAAAATAGAAATCCCGGATACAGACTCAAATAAAGTCGTATCCGGGATTTCATCTTATATTATATATCCTTTTTTGTTATTTAAATATATATGGTGTAATATATAATTGTAATAACATAAAATACAATTGTAAATTACAAAGGAATATTTCCGTGTTTTTTCGGAGGATTTGTAACTGATTTGTTTTTAGTCATTTCTAATGCCTGAATCAGTTTATAACGTGTATTACGAGGAAGAATGATTTCATCAATATATCCAAGTTCCGCTACACGGTAAGGATTGGCAAAATTATCCTTATAATCCTGAATTGCCTGTTTTCTTGTTTCTTCATCAGCATTTCTGTAAAGGATATTCACGGCTCCTTCTGCTCCCATAACTGCAATTTCAGCAGTAGGATAACAAAGGTTTACATCAGCTCCTGTCTGTTTGCTTGACATAACGATATAAGCACCTCCATAAGCTTTACGTGTGATAAGAGTGATCTTAGGAACGGTAGCTTCAGCATAAGCATAAACTATCTTTGCTCCGTGACGGATTATTCCGTTATGTTCCTGAATTGTTCCCGGAAGAAATCCCGGTACATCTTCAAATGTTATCAAAGGAATATTGAAACAGTCGCAGAAACGAATGAATCTTGCTGCTTTATCAGAAGCATCGATGTCAAGAACTCCTGCCTGATAGTTTGGCTGATTTGCAACAATACCGATTGATTTACCTCCCATACGGGCAAAACCAACAATTATATTTTTTGCAAAATGAGGCTGTACTTCGAAGAAATAATGATTGTCAACAACAGATTCGATAAGATCCTTCATTTCATAAGGCATATTCGGGTCGTCCGGAATAAGCGACATCAATGATTCATCCTCTCTGTGAATATCATCAAGACAATTCTGTTTCGGAGCATCTTCCATATTATTTGAAGGAAGGAAACTTAAAAGTTCACGTATGCTCATAATAACTTCCTCTTCATCATTGCCCATAAAATGAGCTACACCGCTTTTGCTTGCATGTGTCTGCGCTCCGCCAAGTTCTTCTTTTGTCACAACTTCATGAGTCACTGTTTTTACAACATCAGGACCTGTAACAAACATATGGCTCTTTTCCTTTACCATAAAGATAAAGTCAGTAAGAGCAGGAGAGTAACAAGCTCCGCCGGCACAAGGACCAAGGATAGCTGATATCTGAGGGATAACTCCGGATGCCATTGTATTCTGATAGAAGATATTTGCATATCCTGTCAGAGATTCAACACCTTCCTGAATACGTGCGCCTCCTGAATCGTTAAGAGCAATTACCGGAGCTCCGTTTTTAAGAGCCATTTCCTGTACTTTTACGATTTTAGCAGCATTTGCAGCACTTAAAGAGCCTCCGTAAACAGTAAAATCATATGCATAAACATATACAAGACGTCCTTCAACATATCCGTAACCTGAAATTACTCCGTCACCCTGGATTTTTGTCTTTTCCATACCGAAGTTTGTACAACGGTGAGTAACGAATTTGTCAAGTTCTGTGAAAGTTCCTTTATCAAGAAGCTTTTCTATGCGTTCACGTGCAGTAAGTTTTCCCTGTTCATGCTGTTTCTGAATCTTATCAAGACCACCTCCGAGAGTTGCTTCTTTATCTTTAAGTTCAAAATCCTTATATTTCTGAATATTATCCATAAATCTTATTTTTTAAGATCCAACTTAATCAATACCTGATCACCGCTTACAGTGTCGCCTTCCTTTACAAGAATTTCTTTGATTGTGCAGTCGGAATTAACCTTATAATTACTTTGCATTTTCATTGCTTCAATTACGATCACATTATCACCTGAAGCAACTTCGTCTCCTTCATTAACAAGAACTTTGACAACTTTTCCGGGCATTGGTGATATAATCTTATCATCCTGTCCACCATCATCTTTCTTTCTCATACGTAGGAACTTAGCCTGATTATCAATGATCTCTACATCAAAAGAAGAAAAATGAGTATTCACTTTATATTTCTTCCCTTTATCAGAGCGTATAAGTTGAGCATTAAATGATTTTCCGTTATGAAGTAGAGAGCACACTCCGTTTTCAGTCATTACAATATCGACTTCGAATACTTTTCCGTCAATATTCAGTTGCACTTTATTCCCTTCTTTTGAGATGAGTTCGATTTCCGCAACTCTTTTACCTATATGTACTTCCATAAATAATTAAATTCTTAATACACCTTTTTGACGACCAAACTCTTTCCATCTGCTGATAGGGCGATTATCTTCCGTATTTGGCTGATTTTCATCGAGATTCATAAGATAATCGATATATGCCGCGATAAGAGCAACATTTTCAGTTTCTTCCTGACCGTCTGATTCATTTTCAAGAAGCAAATCATTGTTTTTTGCGATAAAGCCTGTATCATAGTGACCTTCGACAAAATCAGGAATATCCATTATACGGCGTAAATAGGCAATATTATTTTTAACTCCCGTAATCTTATATTCATGAAGCACACGACGCATGCGTTCAATAGCATATTCTCTTGTTGTTGCCCAAACGATAAGTTTACCGATCATCGGATCATAATGTACCGGAATTTCGTAACCTTCATACACGTAAGTGTCAAGTCTTACGCCTATACCCTGTGGTTCTGTCAGCTGACGGATAATTCCCGGAGAAGGCATAAAATTGAAAGTCGTATCTTCAGCACATATACGGACTTCTATAGCATGTCCGCGCTGAGATATATCTTCCTGTCTGAATCTTAACGGTTGACCGTTTGCGATATTTATCATTTCTTTTACAAGGTCTATTCCCAATACTTCCTCCGTAATAGGGTGTTCAACCTGTAAACGTGTATTCATTTCAAGGAAATAATAATTCTTATTTTTATCTACAAGAAACTCGATTGTGCCGGCTCCGACATAATTAACTGCTTTTGCTGCAGATACAGCATTCGCTCCCATTTCATGACGAAGTTCATCATCGATAAAACAAGAAGGAGATTCCTCAACGATTTTCTGATTACGTCGCTGAACTGAACATTCTCTTTCAAAAAGATGAACTACGTTTCCGTGTTTATCACCTAATATCTGAAATTCGATATGATGAGGTTGCTCAACAAATTTTTCAAGATAAACAGTGTCATCACCGAAAGATGACATTGATTCAGATCTTGCAGTATTATAAGCTTCCTCAACTTCATTTTCATTATAAATCAGACGCATACCTTTACCACCACCTCCGGCAGAAGCCTTAAGCATGACCGGATAGCCGATCTGATTACAAAGTTCTTTTGCTTCTTCAACGTTTTTAAGAGGCTCTTTTGTTCCCGGAACAACAGGTACTCCGGCTTCTATCATCTTTATACGGGCAGAAATCTTATCACCCATCATATCCATCGTCTCGCCTGTAGGTCCGACAAATTCAATTCCTTCTTTTTTGCAGCGTCTTGCAAACTCTGAATTTTCAGACAAAAAACCATATCCCGGATGTATTGCATCCGCTCCTGAAGTTTTAGCAACTTCAATGATTTTGTCTATGCACAGATAACTTTCTTTAGATGCCGCAGGTCCTATACAGTAAGCCTCATCTGCATAAGCTACATGCTTAGAGGTTCTGTCGGCTTCAGAAAATACCGCTACTGTCAGTATTCCCATCTCTTTACAAGATCTCATAACTCGTATGGCGATCTCTCCGCGGTTTGCTACTAATAATTTTTTTATCATATTATTCACTTTAAATTTCTGCATACTGATGAATTCTTGAGTTAATTGTACTCATGACTACAAATCAGTATTTTAAGAAATATACCGTTCTTAATTCTATAAATGCGTTTACACACTATAGTTGTGTTATGAGAAAAATCCCATAACTATTATTGTTTTTAATGGCCAGATTAATCATATGATCTAGAGAATATCTGCTGAAACAAAGTTCTGCATAATTCCGATTTATCTTTTCTAACCCTCGAGAAAAGATAAATATGTTAATTAATGGCTGGTCTTCTGACTCGCTTAACCGGAAAAAACCTTCCCGAATAAATTCAGTGGCACGTAGAATTTCCGGCTTTGCCTTAAGCTCACAGCAGCGGGACTGTTCAGGTTTTTCACCTGATTCCCATTTAATCCTTTTTCACAGATTGTGAAAAAAGAACCTTTAACGGGGGGCAAATTTAGAAAAAAAATTAACCTGAATACTAAAAATGTACTTTTCTTTTAAAAAACATTGCTCATTTTTTTTCTTACTGTGCAGTTTTAGCCTCGTTTATTATGAAAATCACTATTTTTCCAATTCTCAAAATTTATCTCAATAAATATCTTATTTCTCAGAAATGCATGAAGTTATATTTAAATCACAATGATTCTATTATAAATAGGAGGTGCTTTATAATAACATAATCAGATTATTTCATTTCATAATAATTTAATGAATAAATATTCGCGAAAAAATTCTTCTGTATAAGAATTTTAATAATTTTGCACCTCAAATTTAAGATGTTAATCTAAATGGTATTTTATTATTTTTGGTTATATCGCCGCGTTTAACAGCGGTGATTAATATTATTTTTTAATGTTTATAGATTGTTATTGTTGTTATGGAATGGTTTTGTAACTTATTTATCGGAGAGGGAATCTCTCATACCATCCTTATTCTTGCATTGGTGATTGCGATGGGGATATTGTTGGGTAGAATTAAAATTGCAGGTATATCTCTTGGCATAACCTGGATTCTTTTTGTCGGAATCTTTGCCAGTCATATAGGTATGACTGTTGATGCACACACATTACATTTTGTCAAAGAGTTCGGATTAATCTTATTTGTTTATTCGGTGGGAATGCAGGTAGGTCCCGGATTCTTTTCTTCATTTAAAAAGGGTGGTGTCACATTAAATCTTCTTGCTACCGGGATTGTGCTTTTAGGTGTTCTTACGGCTTATCTTATACATGTAATAACGGGAGAAAGTCTCGTTACGATGATCGGTGTACTTTCCGGAGCTGTAACCAATACTCCCGGACTTGGTGCCGCTCAGCAGGCTTATGCCGACGCTACAGGAACTTCCGATCCAAATATCGCACTTGGATATGCAGTAGCTTATCCTCTCGGTGTAGTCGGTATCATTATGAGTATAATAATGATGAGAGTATTCTTCAATATAAAATTTGATAAGGAAACAGATGACGTAGCAAAGAAAAACAAAGAATCTGAAGATAATGTTGAACTAGCAACAATCGTAGTAAAAAATCCTGCTCTTTTCGGAAAGACTATCGACGGTATCTCTAAACTTGTAGGTCGTAAATTCATCGTTTCCAGAATATGCCATACAGCCGTACATCAGATTGAAATGGCAGGTAATAACACTGTCCTTGCAGAAGACGATAAAATATTCGTTGTTGCAGCACCTGAAGATCTTGAAGCTATAATAGCTTTTATCGGTGTGAAATTCGATATGGATCAGCATAAATGGGAAGAGCTTAACGGTAAATATATCTCAAGAAGAATAATGCTTACAAAACCGGCTCTTAATGGTAAAAGGCTGGGGTCTCTTGAAATACGCCAAAATTACGGAGTAACCATCACCAGGGTAAACAGAGCAGGCGTCGATCTTATAGCAACGCCTGATCTTATGCTGCAGATGGGCGACCGCGTGACAGTAGTAGGAGATGAGGTAAGAATCAATCAGGTTTCTTCAATTCTCGGAAACTCAATGAAAAGACTTCGTGAACCGAATCTTATCCCTATCTTTTTCGGTATCGTAGTTGGTGTAATATTAGGCTCTATTCCATTCACGTTTCCCGGAATACCTCAACCTGTTAAACTTGGGCTTGCCGGCGGTCCGCTTATCATTGCTATTCTGGTCTCCAAGTTCGGACCTAAATATAAACTTGTTACCTACACTACATTCTCAGCAAATATGATGCTGCGTGAAATAGGGATATCGTTATTTCTTGCCGCAGTAGGTCTCGGGGCCGGAGAAGGATTTGTAGAAACAATTGCGAACGGCGGATATATGTGGGTATTATACGGATTTATAATCACTGTACTTCCTCTTTTCATAATAGGGACAATCGGAAGACTTGTTTATAAAATGAATTACTTCACTCTAATGGGTCTTATTGCAGGTTCTACAACCGATCCTCCTGCTCTTGCATATTCAAATGCTTACTCTGAAAACAATATTCCCTCAGTGGCCTACGCAACAGTCTATCCCCTGACAATGTTCCTCAGAGTATTGACTGCTCAGGTTATGATGCTGATAGCTTTGGGATAAAAATTCTTATATATAAAACAATAATGGCTGAATAGAAATCAATCTATTCAGCCATTATTGTTTTATATATTATATTTACTGTTGTCCGGTCTTTGTAAAGAATTTATTCATAACAAGCATTTGTATCAGATGTTCTCGGTCATCATCCCAAAATTTCTCAACATATTCGTGAGCATGTCTGATAATCTCAAGAGCTTCATCCTCATGATCAATATAATACTGAAGTCTTTCCTCAAGGTCCGAAAGATCTTCTTTGACTTCGATATAATGATAGTTAGGAATAAGAGTCCCCTCCATAAACCATGTTTCACAAGTCGGTTGCGGCATGACTGCTATTGAGTTAGACGACATTACCCATTTAAGATTACTTGCCACGTCATTTCCTTCAAGAGAAAGAATAAACTTATAATCAAGATGTTGATAAAGTGTCATTTTACCTGTTTTCCATTTCTGTGGAATATCAGGATGGCGGCCTACATCGCCAAGATCACACATAGGATGATCAAAATAAAGTTCCATTAAAAGATTTCTGATAGGTTTGCCCCATATCTTACCTCTGAAAATCACTTTATTCATTTTTTCTCCAAATGATTTATTGTCATCTATAAAGGTGAAATGACGGTTCTTCTCAAGCTTAAGAACTACCGAATTCTTATTTTCATCAGTCAGAGGACGGCTTTTTACTACAGACGGATAATCAGGCACTGTAATAACATCTCCAGGCATATAACCCCATTTGAATGATTTCGGAAAATAACGTGTAATCTCATATGAGTCGAAAAAATATACTTTTAATTTTTTCGGCAGCTTATGTGATTCAAGAGTAGGGGCATGTGAAGGAAGTTTTATCTGAGAATCAAGTTTATTGTAATAATTCACCCTGGCCATGATATACTCTTTTTCAGGATGACTTTCAATTTTCTTTAAATAATGATTTCTTCTGAATCTGTAAAAGAAAGAAGGAATAAACTGGCGAAACATATTTACGCCATAATATAAATATTTCGGATTTTTCCCGCTTTTAAATAAATATGATAAGCTTTTCATTTCGAAAATTAGCAATTTAAGAATAAATTTTTTTGCAATTTTCGCATAAATTCCTGATATAAACAAGCATTTACGATAATCTTTCAAATTAAACAACCCGCAGATGCATTTTAATAAGAATGCTTATGCGGGTTGTTTAATACAATTTCTTCTTTATAAAAGGCAATATGATTCTGTTTCTGTAAGGTTCTTACATGGATTACTCCAATGTAGATTGCCGGTCATCAGACTGTCTGCTTTGAGTGGCCCCCATGTTCCATATGGATATCCATAAAGGGGAATTGACGGTTTTTCTTCCCATGCCTTAAGTATCGGATCAATAAATTTCCATGAGGATTTTACAATATCCGATCTGGAGAAAAGCATTGCGTCACCCTGAAGACAGTTAAGTATAAGTTTCGAATATGCTTCAAATATTTCTGAATCCTTCATCTTGTCATATTTGAAATCCATCGTTACAGGCTGAACGATGAATTCATCTCCAGGTTTCTTAACTCCGAACTGAAGAACTATACCCTCATCCGGTTGAACGCGTATAACAAGCCTATTGCAATTAAATCCGGGATTTTTCTTTTTGAAGATCTGGAAAGGGGTAGTTTTAAAATGTATAACTATCTCCGTTGCTTTTGTTGGCATGGCCTTTCCGGTTCTTATATAAAATGGAACGTCATACCATCTCCAGTTATCCACATAAAGTTTCATCGCTACATATGTCTCGGTCTTAGATAACGGTTTTATATATTCTTCATCTCGATATGACTTAGCATCCTTCATGTCCGATTCCATATATTGTCCTCGAATGACGTAATTTTCAACTTTGTCTTTTTCAATAGGACGTAATGACTCGATAATCTTATCCATTTCATTGCGGAACATATCCTGCTCAAATTTAACAGGGGGCTCCATAGCTACTAATCCCAGAATCTGAAGCAAATGATTCTGAACCATATCTCTCAAAGCTCCAGAGGAGTCATAATATTTACCTCTGTTCAGCACACCATCCTTTTCAACTGCAGTGATTTCTACATAAGAGATATAATTTCTGTTCCACAATGGTTCGAAAATTCCGTTTGAAAATCTGAATACCAATATATTCTGAGTCGTTTCTTTTCCAAGATAGTGATCAATACGGAATATCTGTCGTTCATTAAAACATCTCTTTACTATATCTTCAAGATGCATTGCACTATCCAGATCTCTGCCGTAAGGTTTCTCTATTATGATGCGTCGCCAGTATCTGTTCATCGATTCTTTATTAAGACCTGCCTTTGCCAGATTGAGAATTATCGGTTCATAAAGAACCGGGGGGGTGGCTAGGTAAAAAAGATAACATGGTTCAATGCCCAACTCCGAGGATTTTGCTTTCAGCAGATTTTCCAGATTCTGATATGTCGCATATTCGTTAGGGTCTTCCCTCATATAATCTATTCTTGAAACGAATGAATCTATTTTTTTTATAAGTTCCTCTTCTTTTTCTGACGCTGAATGACTCTGATGGACAGCAGAAGCTTCATGATCAATATCTTTTATTGTAAAGACATGATCCGGATTATTGCTATTGTCCGACAGTGCAGATCTGTTTATCGAAAGTTGAGAAGCAAGTTCTTTCTTATCTTTTATTTTCTTTTTCAGTCCGTTAGTCACTTTTTCCTTATAACTATCAGCTGAATAGTCACTTCGTGCTACAGAGTATATATAAAAAGTATCTGGCAAAAGCTTCTTAGAATAAAGTTCGAAAATTGAAGGGAGGACTTTTTTTATAGTAAGATCTCCCGAGCCTCCGAAAATAACTATTATAAACGGACTAACTTTTTTTTCTTTACTGTCGCTCATATCATAACAGTGTTTATAATCAATAACCAATAATCATAATAGCATGATTATTGGTTATTGAGTTTAAATTATAGAAACTTATTTTTTATTTTGTCTTACTCCAGTCATTATGGAAAAACTGACCGCGCGAAGTATCATTTCTTTCAAACATATGAGAGCCGAAATAATCTCTCTGTGCTTCAATCAGATTTGCCGGAAGAAACTCGCTCGAAATGCTGTAGAAATAATTAAGAGCAGAAGAATGAGCTGGAATAGCTATTTCATGTTGCATAGCAAGTTCTGCTATTCTTTTCCAGGATGTAAGTGCTTCTTTAATAGAGTTTATGAAGAATAGGTCATCAAGTAGAGATGGCAGATGTGCATCCTTGTTATAGGCATTAATTATGTTTTCAAGGAATATTGACCTTATGATGCAACCGGCTCTCCATATAGATGCTATTTCAGAAAGATTAAGATTCCAGTTATAATGTTCAGAAGCTTTCTTCATCATAGAGAATCCCTGGGTATAGCATATAAGTTTTGATGCATAAAGAGCCTTTTCAAGTTCAATAATATGGTTTTTCTCATGTTTCAGAATAATATTTTCTCTAGGATATGTATATGAAAGTTCTTGTCTGAGTTCTTTTTGAGTAGAGATGAAGCGTTGTGTCACCGACTCTGTGATAACTGAGATTGAACATTCAAGCTCTGTTGCGGCTATGACGCTCCATGCACCGGTTCCTTTCTGCTCTGCTACGTCAAGAATCTTATCGAGCAGATATTTGCCGTCTCCTTCTTTAAACTGAAGAATCTTTGATGTAATCTCTATAAGATAGCTTGATAATTTGCCTTCATTCCAGGTCTTGAAAATATCAGACATCTTTTCATTAGTATAACCGAATAACTTCTTCAGAAGAAAATATGTTTCCGATATTAACTGAAGATCACCATACTCTATACCGTTGTGCACCATCTTTACAAAATGGCCGGAACCTCCAGGACCTATCCATTTACAGCATGAATCTCCGTCACTGGTTTTTGCCGCGATTTTCTCAAACATCTCTTTTACCAGCGGCCAGCCTTCTTTCATACCGCCCGGCATCATAGAAGGACCGTTAAGTGCACCTTCTGCACCTCCCGACACTCCGCATCCTATAAATAAACGACCTTTTGTCTGAAGCTGCTCACAGCGTCGTTCTGTATCTTTATAATAGGAATTACCTCCGTCTATGATCAGGTCTCCGTAATCGGTAATTGTGAGCAGATTTTCCAGAACTTCATCAACCGGATCGCCCGCTTTTATCATCAGGAATATTTTTCGTGGTCTTTCGAGCGATTCTATAATTTGTTTGGGAGTAAAGGCCGGAAAGAAATTTCTTCCGTTCCCAATACTTTCCATAAATTGAGCAGTAATTTCGGGATGCTGATTAAATACTGTTACCCTATATCCGTTTCTTTCGAAATTTTGAGCAATATTCTGACCCATGACACCCAATCCGATCACTGCAATATCTGATTTTTTTTCCATAGTAATGTTTTATTGTTCAAATAGTTGATTTTACTATTTTTATAACAATGACTTATGTTAAAGGTTTATTTTTTAGGGATATAGGATTTATTTAAAAAAAATTATAGTGAGTTACGATAAGTATAATTAGTCTGAATCTCTTTAAATAATATAAGAGTATATTTTGGGATTTATTAATTTCTGCTTCATATAGCGTATAAGTGATAAAAAAAACGGGAATATAAATGGATCAACCCACTTTATATTCCCGTTATTATTTTTATTTCTATATTGCTGTTAAGCCTGTAATGTCAGTTTGGCAAGAAAAAGATAATGATCGTCTTCATATATCTTTTCGCAGTTGAAGCCGTTTTCCGAAGCTATATCCGAAAGAATTTCAAAATCCACAAAGACCCATTTAAACGGTACTCCGTGATGATTGCTGAAATCAATTCTGTATTCTATTTCGCCGTAGTATTTATCTGAGTTAAGATTTATCATGGCAGTTCCGTCTTCATCCATAAAAAGATAAATCAGATTGGACGAATCCAGAAGAATACATCCTTTGTCTGTCAGAAGCTCTTTTGCTTTGGCAAAGAATTCAGGCAGACGGTCAAGGGTCTGTATAATACCTATTCCGTTCATTAAAAGTAAAAGCGTATCATATTTCTCGCCGCTGAAATCAAAATAGTCAACGAGTCTTACATCGTCCAGACCTCTTTTTTTCATAACTTCAACTGCGCCTTCTGAAATATCTATCGAAGTCACTTTATGATTTCTTTCGTTAAGCCATAACGAATGGCTGCCGGCACCGGCACCGATATCAAGCACTCTTCCTATACAGTCGGAGAGAGCAATCTGTTCGTTCTTCGGCATATTTTCAAACTTTCTGAAGAAAGTCGAAATCGGCCATCTTTCAGTATCCGCAATATCGCTGTACACTGAAAATTTAGCCTGTACGTTGCCGTTATAATAGGAGAGAAGACCTTTGCCAAAAGAGTCTTTATCTGTATTATTTTTCATTTATAAATAAGTTAAATCATATTATGATTGAAATGCCCGCAAAAATATAATTTTTATACAATATCTCAATATAAAAAAGTTCTTTAGATTTAAAGAAATCATCATTTTAGGGCAGGATTCTCTTATTTATAATAATATTTATTATTGCAACTATTCATTATATAATGATGCTTCTTTATCTATGAAATATATCAACTCTCCGTTTATAGGTCTTACCTTGGCTGCAGGGTAATCATTTAACCCTATGGGAAGAATAAAATTTTCTGCTATAATATTCTTTTTATTTTTTCCTGTTACTAGAAAAAATACGGATGAAGCATTATTTATTACTTTCATACTCATAGTTATTCTTTTCTGTAAGGTATATGGATTAATGCTTCTGATGTAGATTTCATTTTTGTCTTCATCGAAGTTATGACCCGGAAACAGAGATGCAGTATGACCGTCATCCCCGATACCTAGCAATATTATGTCAAAAGAAGGTAGGCCGTTCTTAATCGGAATCTCACTTTTAGTTATTTCTGAATAACGCATAGCTTCTTTTTGTGGATCGTTTTCTCCTTTTATTCTGAATATGTTTTCCGGTTTAAGTTTCAACGGTCCTATGAAGCTTATATTAGCATTATGATAGTTGCTTTCATTGCTTTTTGGTGAAACACAACGTTCGTCAACCCAAAAAAACTTCATATTATCCCAGTCAAAGATGTCGCTGCATTTTTTAGTCCAGAATTCAAAAAGTGCTATAGGTGTATTGCCTCCTGATATGGCTATATTTATTGTTCTTCCTGATACTAAAGATAATTTGTATTTAATTTGTTCCGTAAGAAGTTTATAAACATCTTGAGGAGTTTCTGAAATCATTATATTCATATAGGGTCAGATAAAATGTTTTTTGGATTAAAAACATAAAACAATATAAATATATGTTATGTTTATTTGAAATAACAGCTTGTTAGTAACAGAATATGAAATAATACTTAAAATTAATTTAACAGTTAAAGTAAAATTATATTTTTGTATCCGTTATTATTCAAAATAATTAAATTATGAAAAAAAGAAGTTTAATTGTATGTTCAATTTGTGCATCGATCTTATTTACAAGTTGTGGATCAATGTCAAATATGAATAAAGGCATGATGATTGGTGGTGGTTCAGGTGCTGCGTTAGGTGCAGGTATAGGCGCGTTAATTGGTAATGGTAAAGGTGCTGCGATCGGGGCTGCTGTTGGTACTGCGGTTGGTACGGGTGCTGGAGCTCTTATCGGTAATAAAATGGACAAAAAGAAAGCAGAACTTGCTGCTATTGAGGCTGCAAAAGTAGAAATGATCACTGATGCCAATAATCTTCAGGCTCTAAAGGTTACTTTTGACAGTGGTATCCTGTTTAAGACTGGTAGCTCGAATCTAAGTGATGCTTCTAGAAATTCTTTAAGAGAGTTTGCTTCAAAAATGAGAGATCTTCCTGATACTGATTTTGTAATTCAGGGACATACTGATAATACAGGATCTCGTTCAACAAACGAAAATCTTTCAGTAGCCAGAGCTAATGCGGTTTCAAATTATCTTTGTTCTCTGCAGATTGCCAATTCAAGAATCTCTACAGAGGGTCTTGCATATGATTTCCCTGTTGCTTCAAATGACACAGAAGCAGGTCGTTCTCAGAATCGTCGCGTTGAGATCTATATCTACGCTAATGAAGAGATGATCAGAAAGGCTGAAACAGGAAGTCTGTAACATTAGTTTAAGGTTTGATGATATATAATTTGAGGATGCTGCGGATCTTATCCGGAGTATCCTCTTTTTTTTAATCAATTTATTAGTTTTATTTCCTGCTTATAAAGTAATTAATCTGAATCTTGTTATCTGCAAGCTGTACACTTTACATATTGCCACCGTGCAATGACAATATTGCCACTGTACACTTTATACATTGTAAGTGTACGCCTTTTTCAAGAAATATCGGACAATCCTGTAAAGGTGGATATATAATAATGTAATGGAAAAAAATAACGGCCCCTTGATGGAGCCGTTATCTATATTATATATGTAGGAGTTTAGTTTACCTGTACATATTTAAAGTAAGGTTTGAGCATGTTCTGAGCTCTTTCAAGTTGTTCTTCTGTATTACTCGGAACATTTTCAAGTTTATAAGGTTTATTAAGTACTTCGTACTTATGCTTACCCAAAGTATGATATGGCAATATTTCAAGTCTTTCTATATTGTTAAAATCCTTAAAATGCTCACCCAAAGCAATTAATGCCTCTTCCTGATCACTGAGACCAGGTACAAGCACGTATCTTAACCATGTCTTTATGTTTTTTTCTTTAAGGTAATCAGCAAACTTAAATGTATTGTCGTTGCTTCGTCCTGTGATATATTTGTGCTGTTCGGGATTCATATGTTTGACATCTAAAAGAACAATATCTGTATATTCAAGAAGTTCTCTGACTTCTTCATTCATATTGTTGCCGTTTGTGTCAAGACAAGTGTTTATTCCTTCAGCTTTAAGAGCTTTGAATAGCTTTATAAGTTCGGCAGCCTGAAGAGTTGGTTCTCCTCCTGATATAGTGACACCTCCTTTTTTCCCAAAGAATGCTTTCTGGCTTTTAGCCATGGCTACAATCTCTTCGATAGAAGTGTTTTTACCTCCTGTCGTTGAAATCGTATCAGGATTTGCGCAGTAAAGGCAATTGAATCTGCATCCCTGAACAAATACTACAAGACGTAATCCCGGGCCGTCGTGCGTCCCCATGGATTCATAAGAATGAACTCTTAACATAGTCTTACGGATTAAAAAATCAGGCGTAACTGAATATTCAAGTTACGCCTGACTCAATTATTATATATTATAACAGATAATAATAATATTTGTTATTACATTTTTTCGAAGAAGCTTCTTGAAAGAACCTCAAGCTGATGCTCGCGGCTAAGTTTCACGAAGTTTACAGCGTAACCTGATACACGGATTGTAAGCTGAGGATATTTCTCAGGGTTTTCCATTGCATCTTTAAGCATTTCTCTGTTAAGAACGTTCACGTTAAGGTGGTGAGCGTTTTTAGAGAAATAACCGTCCATCATGCTGATAAGGTTTTCGCAACGTTCTTCATCGTTATGTCCAAGAGAACGAGGTACGATAGAGAAAGTGTTACTTACACCGTCAAGCGCAGATGTATAGTTGATCTTCGATACAGAAGAAAGAGATGCGATAGCTCCGTTTTTATCACGTCCGTGCATTGGATTTGCACCCGGTGCAAAAGCGACACCTTTTTCGCGTCCGTCAGGAGTAGCACCTGTTTTCTTTCCGTACATTACGTTTGATGTAATTGTAAGTACAGATAGAGTAGGTTCTGCATTTTTGTAAACAGGAAGCTTTTTAAGCTCAGCATTCATGAAGTTTGTAACTTCAACTGCGATTGAGTCAGCTCTGTCATCATCATTACCGTAGCAAGGATAGTCGCCGTCGATATCAAATCCTGTAGAAAGACCTTCTTCGTTACGTTTACATTTTACTGTAGCGTATTTGATTGCAGAAAGTGAGTCAGCAGTGATAGAAAGACCTGCAACACCATAAGCAAGGTTGATGTGTGGGTTTGTATCAACCAACGCCATCTGAGCACGCTCATAGTAGTATTTGTCATGCATATAGTGAATGATATTCATCGAGTCGTTGTAAACGCGAGCCATATCTTTCAACACTTTACGGTAGTTTGTCATTACTTCTTCGTAATCAAGAGTATCGCTGCTAAGAGCAGGAATTCCTTTAACTACAAGTTTACCTGTATTTTCGCAACGTCCGCCGTTAAGGGCAAGAAGAAGAGCTTTAGCAAGATTACAGCGAGCTCCGAAGAACTGGATGTGTTTACCGATTTCCTGGAATGATACGCAACATGCGATACCGTAGTCATCAGAATGACGAGTCGTACGCATTAGGTCATCGTTTTCATACTGTACAGAAGAAGTATCGATAGATACCTGTGCACAGAAGTTTTTGAATCCTTCAGGAAGAGCGTTAGACCAAAGAACAGTCATGTTTGGCTCAGGTGATGGCCCAAGGTTGTAAAGAGTCTGTAGGAAACGGAATGAAGTCTTAGTAACTTTTGTACGTCCGTCATTGAATGTTCCTCCGATTGACTCAGTAACCCAGGTAGGATCTCCTGCGAAGATTTCGTTGTATGAAGACATACGCAGGTGACGCACCATACGTAGTTTGATTACAAGCTGGTCGATAAGTTCCTGAGCATATTCTTCAGTGATAAGACCTGCTTCAAGATCTCTGTTGATATAAATATCAAGGAAAGAAGATGTATTACCGAATGACATCGCTGCACCGTCCTGCTCTTTGATAGCTGCAAGATAAGCAAGATAAACCCACTGTACAGCTTCCTGTGCAGTTTCAGCCGGGCGGCTAAGGTCGCATCCGTAATAAGAACCCATAAGAGTGATCTCTTTAAGAGCTTTGATCTGTTCAGACACTTCTTCGCGAAGACGGATAGTTTCTTCACTCATAGGTCCTGAGATAGCTGCAAGGTCAGCTTTCTTAGCCTCAATAAGACGAGCTGTACCATAAAGAGCCATACGACGGTAGTCTCCGATTACACGTCCGCGAGCATAGTTATCAGGTAGACCTGTAAGGAATCCTAAAGAACGGTAAGTTCTGATTTCGTCAGTGTAAACATCGAATACACCGTCATTGTGAGTTTTGCGGTAGTTGAAAATGTCTCTTGTATGAGATTCCATTTCCAGACCGTTTTCCGCTAGTGCTTTCTCTACTACTTTAACACCGCCAAGAGGTTTCATTGAACGACGAAGTACAGCATCTGTCTGAAGACCTACAACTGTTTCGTTTTCCTGATCGATATAACCTGCTTTGTGAGAAGTAATAGTTGAAACTAAAATATTGTCAATTGAACGAACACCTCCGTTGTCACGTTCTTCTTTTAACGCCTCAACACATGCATCCCATACTTTTTTAGTACGTTCGGATGCTCCGCATAAGAATGATGCATCTCCTTCATAAGGAGTTAGGTTTAACTGAACGAAGTTTCTTACATCGATTGCTTCGCTCCAGTTGCCTGTTTTAAATTCGTTTCTATTAGCCATAAAAATTTGTCTTGTGAATGTGGGCGCAAAAGTAATCTTATTTTATCAACTACACAACACCCGGCAGTCTTCAACACTCTGATTTGAACAGCTTTACAACAAACTTAACATCAATTATAAATGCTTAAATATGTGTTACTCTTATAATTACGGAAAAATTTCTTTATTTCAGAGTTTGTTGATTTTTTTGAATTTTTTTCCATTATTTATTTAATTAATATGGTGAATCTAAGTAAGCTTTAAAACTGAAGGGGTATATATTCTGATTTTTAAGGAAATTCTCTGCATGCCGGTATGTATTTAATAGTTATTAAAGTGATGTTTGTTTTTTGAGTTTAAGGCTATAAGATGCTTTATAACTTAAATTCTGTAATTAAGAATAATTATGAACAAGTTAATATGATGTGCGTTTATAGAGTCAGAGAAGAAATTCTCTGAAAAAAAAGGGAAAGAATAACATCAATTTATGATTACAGACATGGATAATGATTTCGACAAAACACAGGAAGACAAAATTTCAGGTCTTAGTCCTTTTGAAATAAAAAATGAATTAATAAATCTGGCGAATCTCAGAGTGAAAAACTCGACTATCACTCTTTTGAACGCCGGAAGAGGAAATCCCAACTGGGTTGCAACTGAAGCCAGGGAGGCTTTTTTTACATTGGGTCAGTTCGGTATAAGTGAATGCCGTCTTGTTTATAACTCCGAAGCGGGAATAGCCGGAATACCCTGCCAGAAGGATATTTCCAAAAGATTTGAAAAGTTTCTGACCGATAATACAACTCTGCCGGGGATTGATCTTCTTAAAAGGACATACGAATACATGAAATCTAAAAGTGACTGCGATCCCGATGAACTTGTTCATGAATGGGCAGAAGGAGTTATTGGTGATCAGTATCCTATACCGGACAGAATTCTTAAGTACACAGAGATAATCTGCAGGGAGTATATAACAAAGGAAATGTGCGGATCAGGATATGATCCTAATGAATTTGATCTTTTTGCGACAGAAGGCAGCACGGCCGGAATGTGTTATGTTTTTGATTCTCTGGCAAGGAATTTTGTTATCAATCAGAATGACAGCGTAGCAATACTAGTACCTGTATTTTCTCCTTATATTGAGATCCCGAAGCTTGAATGTTATAATTACGATGTCACTTATATTTATGCTGATACAAAGGATGAAGACGGTCTGCATACATGGCAGTATGAACCTTCGGATATTGAAAAGCTCAGAGATCCGAAATATAAGGCTGTTTATGTCATAAATCCAAGCAATCCGCCGAGTTATGAAATGAACAGAGATTGTGTAAACGCTCTTGTTGATGTTGTAAAAAACTATAATAAGAATCTTATAATAATAACAGATGATGTTTACGGTACTTATGTCCCCGGATTCCGCAGTCTGATCTCGGATCTTCCGTTTAATACAATCTGTCTTTATTCTTTCTCTAAATATTTCGGAGCAACAGGATGGCGTATTGCAGCTATAATGATGAATAAAAACAATCTTATAGATAAAATCATTTCAGAACTGCCCCAGGATAAGATTGACAGGTTGAATACGCGATATGAGTTCCTGTCTACGCAGGTTGATACACTGAGATTTATTGAAAGACTTGTGGCAGACAGCAGGCTTGTCGCTCTTAATCATACAGCAGGACTTTCACTGCCTCAGCAGATTCAGATGACATTGTTTGCTGCATCATCCCTGCTTGATAAAGAGGATAAGTATAGGATCCGAATGCTTGAGATAATAAACGGCAGGCTTACAAATTTGTGGAAAAGTATAGGGTTTACTTTAAAACCTGATCCGCTTCGCGCAGGTTACTATTCTGAAATTGACCTTATAATATGGGGTAAAAAGCTTTACGGACAGGATTTTGTAGATTATTTTACTTCTAATTATAATCCGGTGGATATAACTATAAGATTAGCACGTGAGACAGGTCTTGTCGTACTTAACGGTGGTGGTTTTGATGGCCCAAGATGGAGTATAAGGGTATCGCTTGCGAATCTTATAAATGACGATTATATAAATATAGGTCAAAATATTATTAAGATATTTGATGAATATGTTGACAGCTGGAAAGCAAGTAAACAGACAAAATCTTAATTTAGCGTTTTATAAAGATTATTCCTGATAATCAATTATATAGTCGGGGCGTATATTCATTTTATGATATACGCCCCGACATTGATTATTTAAGTTTCTGTATTTTAATCATAAAGGAAGAAGAAAGACAAATAAACAGTAACTTATTCTTCTTTCTTATTTCTTGGAGCATAAGAAAATGGATGTTGCTCAATAATGGAAATATTCTTTACCCCAACCAATTTCTTTATAGGTTTTAGAAAGCGAAGTTCCGCATTACTGCATAACGATATCGCAATACCTTTTTTTCCTGCTCTTCCTGTACGTCCGATACGATGGATATAGGTTTCTGCTTCATTTGGAACATCATAATTGAAAACAAAGCGTAAATGTGGTATATCAATACCTCTTGCCGCAAGATCAGTAGAGACAAGAATGTTTGCTTTCCCGGAAACAAAATCCTGAAAAGCCTGAGATCGTTCTATCTGATCTTTATCTCCGTGAAGTGATGCTGCTTTTAATCCTGCATTTAAAAGTTTTCTGCAAAGATCCTCCGAATCCTGTTTTGTCCTTACAAAGATCAGCGCATTATCAATCATTTTTTCTTTCAATAAATAAAGCAGCAGATTAAGCTTATTCTGTTTATCTACATAATAGGCGTATTGAGATATTAACTGCAAATCGGGCTTGTCGTCTGTTATAATTATCTTCGCAGGGCGATATAGTATCTCTTTTGCAAGTTTTACTGTGTCAGGTTTAAGGGTTGCGGAAAATAGAGCAGAATGACGTTTGCGTGGAAGTTCTCTTACTATCTTCCTGATACTTCCTATAAATCCCATATCAAGCATGCGGTCGCCTTCATCCAGGATGAGCCATTCTACACGTCGTAAATCAATTAAGTGTTGAGACTGCAGGTGAAGTAATCTTCCCGGAGTAGCAACAACTATATCTATGCCTGAATTTATCTGTTGTAATTGTTCCTCCACTGAATCACCTCCTATAATTACTGCATATCGTAAATTAGAGAAAGAAGTCAGGTGTTTAATTTCGTTTCCTGTCTGTATTGCAAGTTCTCGTGACGGAGTAAGAATCACAGCTCTTATGATGTGTTTATTCTGAGTTGTCATCAGAGAATTTATCATAGGAATAAGAAACGCAGCAGTTTTACCTGTTCCGGTCTGCGCTGTAGCTAAAACGTCTTTTCCTGTAATTAATAACGGGATAACCTGTTCCTGAACAGGAGTTGTATCCTTAAATCCTTTATTTTGTATCGCTTTCAATAAAGAAGGCGATAATTCAAATTTTTCAAATATCATTTTGCAAAGGTACGATTAAAAAGAAAGAGTATTCGGATTATACAGATTTTCAGTTTCATTAAATTAAATATCTATCTGTACTAACAGCAAGATATAACTAATAATATAATTCGCCTATTTAATCACTTTACAGTTGTTTATACTTAACTGTATGTGATATTAATAACAAATAAAACATTACATCTTATTCGTATTTTATAAACCTGATTAAACTCTTGTTGTTTTATATTTATAATCCTTAATATTGATCTGTTGATATTATTAAAAAAGGAGAATATTGATTATGTAAAATTCATTATCCGTATAATTAGACATACTTATGATAAGCGAAAAACTTGGAGTCCGTTATCCTACATTTGGTTTTCTTACAGGTGGAGCAGGAGCTTTTGATGACGGGATTCCTCCTCAGCCGTATGAAACATTTGCATATGACCTTGCTTTATACCAGGCTGGAATAGAGAACTTTAATATTATCCCCTATACATCCGTACTGCCTCCTGAAATGAGAGGAAACATTGTAACTATTACGAAAGAAATGAATCAGAGGTTCAGTGATCTTCCTTACAGACCTGACCTGAAAGGAAAATTTCATCATGGAGCGGTCCTTGAAGTTATAATGGCAGGCTCGGGAGCTACATATCCCGAGCATAAAGCAATTGCTACAGGTGTAGGCATTGTTTGGGCAAAAAAAGACGGAGTCTTTGTAGGAGGCTTTGCCGCTGAATATGTACAATTTTATGATGCTGTAATTGATGATGAAATAGCCGCTGCTGAAGCCGGATTATGGCTTAATAAATCTTTAAATCATGAATTGTCAATGCGCGGAATGGATGCTGAGGGAGAAAGGGAACTGTTTTATAATTATATAAATATTCCGTCAGATAATCCTTTTGGTTATTGTCTGACAGCAATAGGATTTCTTAATTTTTCTTATGCATCGGTTGTATCATGATGATAAATAATAACAATAAATCTAAGAAATTGGGACTCGGAGGGTTGATTGCCCTTGTTTTCGGTTCGATTATTGGCGGAGGAATATTCAATATTGCTCAGAATATGGCAGGTGAAGCTGCGCTTATTGGAGTAGTATTATCGTGGATTATCTCAGCTACCGGAGTTCTTTTTCTTGTACTCATGTTTAAAGTACTGGCCGATACGCGTCCTGACCTTAATGCGGGAATATATCAGTTTGCCAAAGTAGGTTTTGGAAACTATGTCGGATTCAATATTGCGTGGGGATACTGGATTTGTGCAGCAATAGGGAATATCGCTTTTGCTGTGATGCTGAATGACTCCTTTGGAGAGTTTTTTCCCGTGCTGTTAAAACACGGCTGGCCTACTGTGGTATTTGGATCTTCATTTATCTGGATAATGTTTTTTATTGTTTCGCGAGGAATAAAATCAGCAGCTGCACTGAATACAATTGTCTCAATTGTTAAATTCGGAGCCTTGTTTTTTATTATCATAATGCTGATAATAAGCTTCAGACTAAAGATTTTTACTTATGATATATGGGGTAAGGTCGATCATCTTGGATCTCTCGTTGATCAGATAAAAAGTACAATGCTGATTACGATATGGTGTTTTATGGGCGTAGAAGGCGCAATTGTAATGGCTGCGCGGGCAAAAAACAGCAAAGATGTAGGAAAAGCAGGTATTATAGGATTTTTACTTGCTTTTATGCTTTATGCAATGATTAGCGTACTTTCTTTCGGTGTATTAAAACAGCATCAGTTGTCTATGCTTGATGATCCGTCTGTAGCATATATTGTTAAAGATTCGATAGGAGAGTGGGCTTATACATTTGTTATAATAAGTGTCATTACAGCTGTTCTGGGAGGATGGATAGCGTGGACAATTATTTGTGCACAGGTACCCTATACTGCAGCGCAGGTAAAGATTCTGCCTAAATCTTTTCTGAAAGAAAATAAAAAGCAATCACCTGTTTATGCACTTTTTATTTCTACCATCATAATGCAGTTTTTTATGATTGTAGTGATTACGGCAAAGTCGGTTTATATGGCTGCCGTTGATTTAACGGGAATAATGATTATACCGGCTTATCTTTTCTGTGGATTGTATTTTATGAAAATAAGCTTTTCAAAAAATGCAGCTAAGACATTTCCTAAAAATAAAATATTAAAATACCGAATACTCAGCACTCTGGCTACGGCTTTCTGTCTGTGGCTCCTTTATTCAGGAGGATTACTTTTATTCTTTATAACATCAATATGTTATATCTCCGGGATATATTTTTTTATAATCGCACGTAAAGAAAACAGAGCCGAAGGAGAAAAGATTTTTACTAAGAAGGAAATAATAATAGCAATAATATTAGCAGTGTCTGCTGCAATTTCTATATTCCTTTTAATAATAGGAAAGGCCAAGGTATAAATAAAAAAACTCTGAGCCATTCTAATTTATTTAGAACGGCTCAGAGTTTTAATTATAAATATGACATCAGATAAGTTTTATTCCATTATCAAGAATTTCAATTTTCTTTTGTCTGTATAATCCTCCGATCGCTTTTTTAAAGTTCTTTTTACTGCAATTGAACTTCGCTCTTATTATTTCAGGATCAGTGCTGTCATTAACACCCATAAAACCACCATTCTTTTCAAGTTCTGAAAGAATAACAGATTCAACATCCTTATTTACATTTTCATAACCCAGAGGTTGCAGAGAAATATCGATTTTTCCGTCCTCTCTTACCTCTTTTACATATCCCTTCAGTCGGTCGCCGATATTAACCTGTCTGAATATCTGATTATGATATATCATTCCGCCATGAGAGGATTCAACGATTACCTTGTAACCTAAATCGGTTTTTTGAGCTATAATAAGATCAACTTCCTGGCCTTTTGTGTAATTCGCAGGAATATTATCAAGAAATTTATTGATTTTAGCAGAAGCAGCTATTCTTTCCGAAGTTACGTCAAGATATATATGTACAAGATAATATCTGTCTTCTTCCATTTCTGTTCTTTGCTCTCTGAAAGGCACAAGAAGTTCTTTTGAAACACCCCAGTCCAGAAACGCGCCTATCTTATTGACCGAATTTACTTTGAGAAACGCGAACTCTCCTACGGTAGCAATCGGTTTTTCCGTTGTCGCAAGAAGTCGGTCTTCAGAGTCAAGATAAACGAAACAGTTTATTCTGTCACCTATATCAGTACCTTCCGGGACATATCTTTTAGGCATAAGAATCTCAAGACCATCACCTCCGTCCATATAAATTCCGAAGTCAAGAATCTTGACAACTTCCATTTCGTTGTATTTACCTATATTAATCATTTACGTTTTGAATTAATTGTAACTGAGTTTATTATCTAAACTCATTAATTTGAATAAAGTTGAAAAGTGCGTATTAATTTTTTGATCTTTCCAGATCACGCAGATTTTCCATTTTCTTTCTGGCCATGAATTCATAAATTCCTTCAAGGTGCTGAGTGACCTTTTTGTTCCCGAATTCATAAACACGATCAACAAGACCATCCAGAAAGTCTCTGTCATGAGAAACGACGATTAAAGTTCCGTCAAAATCTTTAAGCGCAGATTTAAGAATATCTTTTGTTTTAAGGTCAAGATGATTCGTCGGCTCATCCAGAATAAGAAGATTAACAGGTTCCAGAAGTAGTTTTATCATAGCAAGACGCGTACGTTCTCCACCTGAAAGTACTTTGACTTTCTTAGTCGATGCTTCGCCGCCAAACATAAATGCACCAAGAAGATCTTTGATTTTGTTTCTTATTTCCCCTTTCGCAACATCATCGATAGTCTGGAATACAGTTAGTTCTTCATCTAGTAAAGATGCCTGATTCTGAGCAAAATATCCAATCTGAACATTATGTCCCAATGTAAGATCGCCACCATGTTCGATCTCTTTCATGATTGCTTTAACAAGAGTTGATTTTCCTTCTCCGTTCTTGCCGACAAAAGCAATTTTCTGTCCGCGCTCAACCATAAAACTTGCATTAGAAAATACATTATGTTCGCCGTAATTTTTTGATACAGCTTCTGCTGTTACAGGATAATTACCTGAACGTGGTGATGGCGGGAATTTAAGTCTTAACGCAGAAGTATCTTCTTCGTCAACCTCGATAATCTGAAGTTTTTCAAGCATTTTTACGCGTGACTGAACCTGAAGAGTTTTAGAATATGTCCCTTTGAAACGTTCGATAAAATCAACATTTTCCTGAATCATTTTCTGCTGTTCTTCATATTGTTTCTGCTGTTGTTCACGACGTTCTTTTCTTAATTCAAGATATTTGGAATAATTTACTTTGTAGTCATAGATTCTGCCCATAGTAACCTCGATCGTTCTTGTCGTAATATTATCAACAAAAGCGCGGTCATGAGAAATTACAACAACAGCTTTACCACTTTCGATAAGGAAATCTTCAAGCCATTGTATTGATTCTATATCAAGGTGGTTCGTAGGCTCATCAAGAAGCAGAACATCCGGGTTCTGAAGCAGCATTTTTGCCAACTCGATTCTCATTCTCCATCCTCCTGAAAAATCAGATGTCGACTTGTTGAAATCTTCACGCTTGAAACCTAAACCTAAAAGAGTTTTTTCTACATCTTCATCGAAATGAGTCATGTCTATGGTGTAGAATTTCTCGCTCAGTGTAGATACCTTCTCAATAAGTTGCATATAAGAATCTGATTCATAATCAGTTCTTGTTGCCAGTTCTTCATTTATCTGATTTATCTCTTCTTCCATTTTGAAAAGATGGGAGAATGCCTGAGATGCCTCTTCAAAAACAGTTCTTCCGTCCTGAATCAGCAAATGCTGTGGTAAATAAGAGATTACAGTATCTTTTGGATAAGAAACTTTTCCTTTTGAAGGTTGTCTTGCTCCGGCAAGAATTTTTAAAAGAGTAGATTTACCCGCACCGTTTTTTCCCATTAAAGCGATACGGTCTTTAGGGTTAATTACAAATGATATGTTTTCAAATAGAGTTGTTCCTCCAAATTCAACTGTTAAAGCATCAGCAGATATCATATATGTTTATTTTTTGTTATTCGGAATTTTGAAGGCGCAAAGATACAAAATAGAAACGAGCTGATAATCTAAATGATATTTCATTATTAGTTATTAATTTTTTTAAGCACATATAAGATATAAATTACATATTCTTTATGTTCTAGAACATAAGATTGTTATCTTTGCGCCCGCAAAAAATATTTATTCAAAAATATTGAAAGAATATTTTGGGCTGATGTCGACAGAAATAGTATTAATTAAAAGAATAACTTTTACCGTATATGAAATTATTATCACCTAAAGAAATTGTCAATTATGCTTCAGATGCAGCAATGGAAAAGGGTAATTATAGTATTAAGAAAATATTGATCCTAAGCTTTCTTGCCGGAGCCTATATAGGAATGGGAGGTCTTATATCAGTTCTGATAGGTTTTGGATTTCCTGAATTTTCTGCCGGAAATCCTGCATTAACTAAGCTGCTTATGGGAGCAACATTTCCTATTGGTTTAATTCTTGTCGTTTTGGCCGGAGGAGAGTTGTTTACAGGTAATTGTGCTTATTTCATTCCTAATGTTATGAGTAAACGTCAGCCATGGAAAACAGCATTAAGAAACTGGTCTCTTGTATGGAGTGGGAATTTTGTGGGCGCCTTGTTTTTTGCTTTCTTTCTTGTGGCTATTCCAGGTATTTTTCATTACGAACCATGGCATACAGCTATTCAAAACCTTGCTTTCTCAAAATTGTCAAATCCGTTCTGGGTTACTTTCTTCAAAGGGGTCGGAGCAAACTGGATGGTATGCCTGGCAATGTGGCTTGGTATGTCATCAAAAGATACAATGGGTAAGATAGCCGGTATCTGGTGGCCTGTTATGACATTCGTTGCAATAGGCTATGAACACTGTATTGCCAATATGTTTTTCATTCCAATGGCAATGTTGGAAGGTGCTGATATATCATTTATAGATTTTGTTGTCAAAAATCTTATCCCTTCTACTTTAGGGAATATTGCTGGTGGAGCTATCTTTGTTGGCGGATTTTATTGGTTTGCCTATGAAAAACTATCCAAACATTAATTTTTTATAACAGATACGTTTTATTGACACCGAGCACTGACAATATAAAAAGTGTACAGTTGCGATGTTGTCACTGCACAGTGTTAATATTGCAACTGTACAGCTTTCTCAAAATAGTTAAGCCTAAATTTTTAATTCATAATTATTGAATAATATAAAAAATAATTTTCGTAACGAACAGGACGAAAAAATAAAAGAGGACATCCCTGTGGAATGTCCTCTTTAAGTGTCAGAACTAATTTTAGGAGTAAAAACTCATCGTTTTTAGATAACTTTCAGAATTCACTGTCAGTTACATAAATTTTCTGATTGTCTAATTATTTAGAAGAATGTTCATTCACGAATAATACAACTCGGTTCCAGTCATTATGCTGAGGATATGGCTGTTCAGTTGATCCTTTAGCGATAACTTTAATTCTGTTAGAGTCAATCTTATAAGTGCTTGTTAATTCTTTAGCAACAGCCTGAGCTCTTCGCATACTTAATTCCATGTTGTATTCAGGAGTACCTGTATCTTTATCGGCGAAACCTACAACTTCAATAACAGCTTTTGGATGTTTTTTCATCCATTCTGCAGCATTAAATACATTAACCTGTTGTTCTCTTGAAATCACTGCGCTATTGATTCTGAATCGTACTACAGAGTTCAGATCGCAAGGAGGACAATCCTGAGCAATTTCTTTCTTAACATCGGCTTCAGTCAGACATTTTCTGCTTAGGCATTTATCAAGATCCTGGCGAAGAACATTGATTTTATCGTTCAAACTGTTGATAAGTAGTGCTTCTTCATAAGGATTGTAAGCTGTAAATCTGTTTTGTCCTAATTTAAATGTAATACCACCTGTCAAAGACATAATTGGTTCAAGATAATGGCTCTTATTATCACCTACAGCGTTAAATCTTGTAGTTGTAAATGTGAATCTGTCCTGGATGAAAATATCAATCAGATGACTAAGTTTGAAATTTACTTTAAGCCCAAGAGAGATAGGTAATTCCCATGCTTTCCATCCGTAAAAATTATCCTTAACCATTGGAAGATATGAAATACCTCCGAAAGGAATGATATCTACTATTCTGTTTTCATTATATCCCCAGAAAGTATTGGAAAGATTCCATGTTAAGTCTCCATATACTCCGAAATACCCTACTTTTTTACTTTCTCTTACTCCGTTAACACCGTGATAGATTCTTAAATCACCGTAATCAGCTTCTAATCTTAGACCTAAGTAAGGAGTAAACCATTTACCTACTGCAAGGCCACCTATAAAAGTCAATGGATGTTTTGGCTTAATTCCATTTACATCCTGTAACATATAAAGGTTAACGCCGGCACCTGCTGAAATGTACCAATTGTCACCAAAACTTGTTTCATAATAATGGTTTTTGCTACTTGTATCTACCGCTTGTGCTGAGACATTAGAAGAAAATGGTAAAAGAGTAAGCATTAAACCAAAAACTATTAAATTTTTCTTTTTCATTTTGTTCTTAATTATTAGTTTGACATCAGAATTGTTTTGTTTTTTAACTGATAATGTTATTAGTTCTATTATTTTAATTATCCTATTTTAGTAATGTTGTTTCAATTAATTTTTTGCTTATTTTACTTTAAAAACACATCTTTAATTATAAAGTTCAGAGTGCCTATATATTTGTCAACTTTTAACGACTTCTGTTTTAGCGGAAATCATTTTATATATTAACATAAATGTTTAGTTAATGGTTTTTTATTAGCTTTGTATTCGCTATAAACAAAAAAATGACAAATAATAAATTTAAGTGGATTAAGAAGCTTAATGCTAAATTGCCGGTATCAGTAAAAGTCGTTTTCCTTACATGTACAAAGGATATTTCGTTGACCAGAGCTCAATTAATACTGGGTGGCTTTGTCGTATTTATAACATTCTATTTATTTAGTGTGATTACCTGTATATACACTCCTTTTAAGGTTTTTTTACCCGGATATATGGACATATCCACTAAAGCCGAGGTGATACAGAATAATTTTGATATGGATTCCCTTTATATCAAAAGCGGAAAAGTAGACAACTATTTAGAAAATCTGAGAAGAATTCTTGCTTCAGAATCAGTACAGAAGTTTGAAGAGGATTATTCCATACCTTCTGATTCATTAATCTTTATTTCGGCGCAATCGCTGCCTGACAGATCTCAACTTGAACTTGATTTTGTAAGAAGTTTCGAAGAAGAAGAAAAATATAATCTCTCGGAACTGATAACCCACAATGCTGCGGAAGGACTCTCTTTTGTGCGTCCGCTTAAGGGTGTGATAAGAAGAGAAACAGAAAATGTAACGGCAACGGGAAATTCTCTGAATATTCTTTGTGCACGTAATTCGCTTGTTTCAAATCCGCTTGAAGGAACTATAATATCTGCTGAATATTCGGTGAATAATAAACATATAGTGGTGGTTTTGCATAAAAACAACTTCATATCGATTTTTAAGAATATTCATTCTTTAAGAAAAGAAACCAACAGTAAAATATTGACGGGTGAAATAATAGGAACCATGTCAGATCGAGAATTGGATGATTCTCAGCCGCTTTTAGTTTATGAGCTTTGGCATAACGGCATAATGGTAAACCCTGAAGAATATATTAACTTTTAATTAAATGAAAAAAAAGATAGCAATACTTGGTTCTACAGGTTCTATCGGAACCCAGACCCTTGATGTAATATCGGAACATAATGATAACTTTGAAGTTCTGATATTGACTGCGAACAATAATGCCGACTTATTGATTAGGCAGGCGTTGAAATTTAAACCGGACAGTGTTGTCATAGCTAATGAAGAAAAATATCAGTATGTTAAGGATGCATTGAAAGATGAAGATATAAAAGTTTTTGCCGGTCAGGATGCGATAGCGCAGATTGTGGAAACCGCAGATATCGATCTTGTAGTAGCGGCGATGGTAGGATATTCCGGTCTGAGACCTGTTATAAATGCTATCAAAGCAGGCAAAAATATAGCCTTGGCAAATAAAGAGACTCTTGTTGTAGCCGGAGAGCTTATAAAAAATCTTATTCAGGATCATAAGGTGGCAATACTTCCTGTTGACTCGGAACATTCTGCAATTTTTCAGTGTCTTGTAGGAGAATTTCATAATCCGGTAGATAAAATAATGCTTACTGCTTCCGGTGGGCCTTTCAGACTTCTTTCTAAGGATGATTTGTATTCTGTAACTGCGGCACAGGCTTTGAAACATCCAAACTGGGATATGGGAGCGAAAATCACGATTGATTCAGCTACTCTTATGAATAAAGGTTTTGAGATGATAGAAGCGAAATGGCTTTTTGATCTTAATATTGATCAGATCGATGTTGTGGTTCATCCTCAGTCTATAATACATTCTATGGTGCAGTTTAAGGACGGAGCGGTAAAAGCCCAGCTTGGCATGCCTGATATGAAGGTCCCTATCGCTTACGCTTTGTCATATCCATACAGAATGGCGAGTAACATAAATCCTAAAATGCAATTGGGCGATTACGCAAACCTGACATTTGAGAAACCTGATATGGAAAGATTTCCAAATCTTGCACTTTCTTTTGAAGCTATCGGAAGAGGCGGAAATGCGCCTTGTATACTGAATGCAGCCAATGAAGTTGTTGTTGATGCTTTTTTGAAAGATAAATGTTCTTTTTATCAGATGTCGGATATAATTGCCGAGGCTTTGGCACATATTGGGTTTATTTCCGAACCCGGATATGAGGATTATGTTAATACTGATAAACTGACTAGATTATTCGCTCAATCCAAATTATAAACTTCCATGAAATTGGTTATTTCATCTTAATTATTATAATATAAGATTGAAAATTAGACTATTTTTGCACTTTTAAAATTAATACAGATACTATGCAGGTTTTTTTAATAAAAGCTTTACAATTGATATTGGCTTTTTCAATTTTAGTAATCGTACATGAATTCGGGCATTTTATTTTTGCCAGAATCTTTAAGGTTCGCGTGGAAAAGTTTTATTTGTTTTTTAATCCATGGTTTTCACTTTTTAAGTTTAAACCAAAGAATTCTCATACAGAATACGGAGTAGGCTGGCTTCCACTCGGCGGTTATGTGAAAATTGCGGGTATGATTGACGAATCTATGGACAAGGAGCAGTTGGCTAAGCCGCCACAGCCATGGGAATTCCGCTCAAAGAAAGCATTTCCGCGACTTCTTATCATGGGTGGTGGTGTCTTGTTTAATTTTATTCTGGCTGTTTTGATATATGCAGGCATCGCTTACCATTGGGGAGATGCTATCCTTCCACTGAGAAACATGACAAACGGAATGGAATTTTCCGAATATGGAAAAAGTGTAGGTTTTCAGGACGGAGATATTATATATTCTGTTGATGGACAGGAAATGAAGGAGCTTGATCTTCAGAAGCTGGGGGAAGCCGGAATAGTTACGGTGAAAAGAAACGGTAATTTCGAAGATATTTATATTCCTGAAGATTTTATGAATAACATAATAGCTTTGGGAAATACGAAATTCACCTGGGTAAGATTACCTTTCGTTGTAGGAGATGTTGTTGCTGATAGTCATGCTTCGCAGGCAGGAATGATGGTTAATGACAGTGTCGTGGCAATTAATTCTGTACCGGCTTCTTCGTACTCTGAGGTCGTGGCAAAGCTTGCTGAAAATAAAGATTCGAAAATTGATGTTTCTTTATATCGTAACGGTGAGATGATGACTATTCCCGTAGTAATAGACGAAGCAGGGAAAATCGGAGTCTCTCTAAAAGATATGAGTTTCTTTTATAACATTGAATATAAGAAATATACTTTCTGGCAATCGTTTCCTGTAGGAATACATAAATGTTATGACCGACTTGCCGGATACGTTTCTTCACTTAAATATCTTTTCACAAAAGAAGGAGCTCAGAGCCTGGGTGGTTTTATTGCGATAGGTAATATCTTCCCGTCTGCATGGAACTGGTATTCATTCTGGAGTCTTACTGCTCTTCTTTCTATAATGCTTGGTTTTATGAATATACTTCCTATACCGGCTCTTGACGGCGGTCATATATTCTTCCTGTTGTATGAGATTATAACACGCAGAAAACCGAGTGAGAAATTCCTTGAACGTGCACAGGTAGCAGGGATGCTTATTCTTTTTGCTCTTATGATATTTGCAAACGGTAACGATATCATCAAACTGCTTTTTAAATAATTGATTTACATTGAAATGAAATAAATAAAGACTGAAGTTTATTTTAAGCTTCAGTCTTTATTAATAAATATACGAAAGATGAAATTTATAAAAATTCAACTTAAACCGGGAAAAGAAGATTCATTAAAAAGATTCCACCCATGGATATTTTCAGGTGCCATAGCTAGATTTGAAGCTCAACCTGAAGAAGGAGATGTGGTTGAAGTTATTGATTCAAATAATAAATTTATCGCTCTTGGTCATTATCAGATCGGTAGTATAGCTGTCAGAGTGCTGACTTTTGAAAATGAACCTATTGATTTTGATTTCTGGAAAAAGCGTCTTGAAGTTGCATTCGGAATGAGAGAAAGCCTAGGGCTTATTACTGAGAATAATAATACATATAGACTGGTTCATGGAGAAGGAGATTATCTTCCGGGGCTTATCGTTGATGTGTATCATGATACAGCGGTAATGCAGGCTCATACACCGGGAATGCATTATGTAAGAGATATTCTTGCAAAAGCACTTGTTGAAGTATCCGGAGCAAAGATTAAAAATGTTTATTATAAATCAGAAACGACTTTGCCGTATAAAGCAGATCTTGGCGCTGAAAACGGATATCTGATAGGAGAATATAATAATTCAGATATAGCTCTCGAGAACGGACTTAAATTTCATGTGGACTGGCTGAGAGGTCAGAAAACAGGATTCTTTGTAGATCAGAGAGAAAACCGCTCTATTGTGGAGAAATTCTCTAATGGAAGATCGGTTCTTAATATGTTTTGTTATACTGGAGGTTTTTCTTTTTATGCGATGAGAGGCGGAGCCAAACTTGTTCATTCGGTTGACTCTTCGGCTAAAGCAATCGATCTTACAAAGAAAAATGTCGAGCTTAATTTCCCGGGCGACGAGCGTCATCAGGCTTTCGCTGAAGATGCTTTCAAATATCTTGATCGTATGGGAGATCAATATGATCTTATTATTCTGGATCCACCGGCTTTTGCCAAACATAAGAATGTGTTGAGAAATGCGCTTCAGGGATACAGAAAACTTAATGCAAAAGCATTTGAAAAGATCAAACCGGGAGGTGTTCTGTTTACTTTCTCTTGCTCTCAGGTTGTCTCGAAAGAGAACTTCCGTCTTGCAGTATTCAGTGCTGCTGCACAAAGCGGACGCCGCGTGAGAATTATTCATCAGATGACTCAGCCTCTTGATCATCCGATCAATATCTATCATCCGGAAGGAGAATATCTTAAAGGTCTTGTCCTTTACGTGGAATAGGACCTGATAATTGATTGAATTTTTGATAAATTATATTCATATAGATCGTTTCATCTTTTTTGAAACGATCTATTTTTAATTGTTTTACACATTATTTTATCATATAATGGCTTCTAATATAAATGATGGGATTAATTCATTAAATAATGAATATGTCCTTAAAATTGAGGATTTCAACAATGATATTGAAAATCTTTATGATCTTGAAGCTGCCAGAAAAATGTCGCAATTGAATCAGTGGATTCAATCCGTTAATAAAGACAGAGAAAACAGAATAAATGATCTGGATTATAATATTTTTCTAACAAGGCTTTTGTTTTGTTTTTTTGCTGATGATATCGGAATTTTTTCAAAAAGTCTGTTTTCAGATTCTCTGAAAAAATATACGGAAGAAGACGGAAACAATCTTTCAGATTATCTTTCACGCGCATTTATTGCTATGGATACTTATAGTCGCAGTATGACCGACACTGATGTGGCACAGTTTCCTTATGTGAACGGAGGCCTTTTCAGTGATAAAATAAAGATTCCTTATCTCGATCAGAGAGCGCGCGAGTTGATACTTGAATGCTGTAATCTGGACTGGACACTTATAAATCCTGATATTTTCGGATCCATAATCCAATCGGTTATTACAAGCGAAGAAAGGTATACCCTTGGTATTCATTATACCAGTATACCGAATATAATGAAGCTTATAAGGCCTCTTTTTCTTGATAATCTTTACGCAGAATTTGATAAATCATATAATAACAAAAAGAAACTTAATGCTTTACTTACAAGAATTTCATTGATGAAATTCTTTGATCCTGCGTGTGGCAACGGGAATTTTCTTATTGTGACATATAAAGAGCTCAGAGGGCTGGAGATTAAAATATGGAAAAGAATAAGAGAGCTCTCTTTCGGACAACGTTCAATTCCGTTTGTATGTGTTTCTCTTGATCAGTTTTACGGAATTGAGATAGATGAATTCATATGTCAGACAGCAATGCTGTCTCTATGGCTTGTGGAACATCAGATGAATGCAGTATTTAAAGAAGAGTTCTCTGATGTACAGATCGATGTTCTTCCTTTAAAGAAACTTATAAATATTCATTGTGCTAATTCATGTCTTACAGACTGGTCAGATGTGTGTTCTCATAAAAATGAAACTGAAGTTTTTATTATGGGAAACCCTCCCTTTGCCGGAAGTAAGATGCAAAGTCTGCAGCAGAGAAAAGATTCGGAGTATGTCCTCAAAGATCTTAAAAATAATAAAGTCCTTGACTATATAACTAACTGGTTCTGGCTTGCTTCTAAGTTTATAATGCATACTAAGGGTGCTTTTGCTTTTGTTGCTACAAACTCAATTACGCAGGGTGAACAGGTTAGTTTAATCTGGCAGCCCATTTTTGATTTGGGATTGTCAATATCGTTTGCTCATACATCTTTTCTATGGTCTAATAATGCAAAAGATAAAGCTGGGGTGACATGTGTTATTATTGGTGTTGATAATTCAAATAAGAAAGTACGTTACCTTTTTGATGAAGGAAAAAAAATAGCAGTAAAAGCCATAACTCCTTATCTTACGGCTGGCTTTCCTGTTGCTATCGAGAAAAATTATAAAGCACCGGACGGAATTCCGAAAATAAACTTTGGAGCGATGGCATATGATAATGGGAATCTTATTCTTTCAGAAGAAGAAAAGAATGACCTCATTAATCATTATCCTACTCTTGAAAATGTGATATATCCGTTTTTAGGTGCAAGGGAACTTATAAAAGGCGAGCGCCGCTTCTGTCTGTGGATTTCTGATGAATATCTTGAAGAGATTTCTGAAATTCCAGAAATAAAAGAACGTATTCTTAAAACAAAAGAATTCAGATTGTCGAGTTCGGATATAAAAGGTCGCAGACTGGCTGAAAGACCTCATCAATTCAGAGAGTTTTTTATTCCGCAGAAAAAGGCAATAGTAATTCCCCGCGTTTCTTCTGAAAAGAGGGAATATATACCGATCGGATATATTGAGGAAACTGTGGTTATTTCTGATTCGGCATTCGTAATATATGAGGCTCCTTTATGGATGTTTGGAGTCTTATCTTCTTCGATGCATGTTTTGTGGGTAAGAAGCATAGCAGGGCGTTTAAAAAATGATTTCAGATATTCTGGGCAACTTTGTTATAATAGTTTTCCTTTTCCGAAACTGAAAAAACAACAGATAAAAGAAATTGAAAGTATTGTTTCGGATATTCTCAATCTCAGAGCTCTCTATTCCGACAGATCTTTGGCTCAGCTTTATGACCCTCTGACAATGCCGGAGAAATTAAGAATACTTCACCTTGCGCTTGATAACAAGATTCAGGAATGTTATTCTGCTGATATTGATTTTACTTCAGATTCACAAAAACTGGGTTTTCTTTTAGATCAGTATCTTATAAGACAGCGCAAACTTGAATTCTGAAATTAATATTGTTGACCTAAATACAAACTCATTTTATATATCATTGTTTGTCTTATAGGTTCTGAATGTATATATTTACATTTAAATGTGGCATTTATGCTATTTTAAAAAAGAACGATTTTTTTAATTTATAAAAAACGAAATTATGAAAGAGATAGAAGATCTGATCTACGACGATCAGGAAGCGGTAAAATTTATACAGAATAGTCTTCCGCAGGAAGTTAAAGGAAAGTTTTCTGACGATGATATTACATACATAACTGATGTTATATATGATTATTTTGAAAGTCAGGGTATGCTTGATCCTACATTGGAAGAGGATCCGGAAGTAGATATGGAAGACTTACTTGATTATATTATGAAGAATTCTAAACGTGATGGTTTTGAATTTGTAAGAGAAGAAGTCCTGTTTGTTGTAGAAGGAGAGTTCGATTATGAAGAATCTCTTGATGATTAATATCATATTCAGATTGTTAAACTATTGATCTTATTTTCTGAATATTAAATCCTTATGAAAAAAGTTTTATTCATATTTTTCCTTTCATTATTTTCTTTTAATTCTCACTGCTTTGCAGAAATAGCATTATTCAAAAATATGATGGTTTCTGTCGGGAAAAGTGAGAGACTTTCAAAAACTCTTTCTGTTTTCAGGCTGCAAAATAATAAAAATGAAGAATTAAAAGAAAGTGATTTCCTTGGTGAAGAAATTTCAGGAAAAGCAGGTAGTAATATTTCCAGCTACATGCAGAAACAGGAAAAATATTTTTCTTCAATTAAAAATGTTACAATAAAAAGATTGAGAGGCGGAGAGGTCCTGGAAATATCTATTCCGACTGAATCACTTTTTCAGAACAATGATTCTACTTTTACTGAAATGGCAGATTTAAGTCTTAGACCTATTCTGACTTTTGTACGTAAAAATACGACTGATCTTGTTGTTGGAGTTCATACTGATAATACGGGATCAAAAAGTTACCTTGAATCAATTTCATTGGCAAGAGCAAAAGCTCTTGAGAACTGGTTTGTCACCAACAGACTTGATAAAAAAAGACTTGAAGTAGTTTCTTATGCGGATTCGTTACCGGTGGAAACTAATGATTCTATGTTAAACAGACGTAAAAACAGAAGAGTCACTTTTTATCTTATTCCTAATAAAGAGATGATAAAGCAGGCAAAAAAAGGAAAGCTTTAATCTGATTTAAAAGATAAACAAAAAACGTTGACGGAATTTTCCGCCAACGTTTTTTGTTTAATATGATTTATAT